>CAZLLM010000123.1:0-5096 GCA_964560405.1 uncultured Prevotella sp. | reverse complement strand
GATACTATCTGACAACAACAGATGGCTGCCATGCGAAATATGCGGGCTTCTCCTCTAGTGCGTGCCTCGAATGACTCACTGTCAGGCGCGGATGCCGCGGAAAAAACGCCCGCCCCGTCTTGCGGCGGGGCGGGCGCGCGAACTGCGGCCGCAGGCGGCTTATCTGACAAGGATTTTCTTCTTGCCTATGATGTACACGCCCTTGCCGAGGCCTTCCGCGGCTTCGGAAGCCCTGACACCGCGCCTGAGCAGCACGCCGTCGACGGTGTAGACATCGACCGCGCCGCCGTCAGCCGCAGCCGCGGCTTCCTCTATGTGGTTGATCTCGCCGTTGACGCCGATGACCTTGTCGCGGTTTCCGCCCTGGTTCTCGACGAGCCTCGCGTCGATGTACCCCTCGAGGCCGGGAATGCTGACGGCATAGTCGCCGCACACGTTCAGCGCGGAGCTTTCGAAGTACAGGCTCGCCATGCCTTGTATGCTGCACCCTTGCAGAGTGCCCACGAGCCCGTTGGCCACGACGGCCGACGTGTCGGCCAGCGCGTCCGCCTCGGTCGGCGGCAGGCTGAACATCAGCGGATACAGGCCGCTTTCGTCATCCGACTCGGGTGTCACGATTATGAACGGCTCGCCGGCCTCGAACTCGTCCTCCTCGGTGAGCGAAAGGGCGTATCCGCCGTCCGGCACGGTGTCGACGCTGTTGACGGCGTAGGTTACGACACCCGGGTTGTTCTCACTTATGGCGTTGGCGCCTGTCAGAGCCCACGGCAATGTCACAATCCTTGTCGTGTTCGCCGGGAAGCTGTTCCAGGCAAACGTCTCGGTGTGGAGTTCGGTTTCCTCGAATTTCCAGCCCTGAAGATTCCCCTTGTCCCAATCGGCGTTCCAGTTGTTGTTGTACACCCCGCAGTTCGCCCGTGAGCTTGGCTCGGCGCACGCGCTCGGGTCAGCCCCCTCCTGCAGGAGCTTGAAGCTGTTCGAGCCGTTGAAAATCAGGCTGTAAGGTGTGCGTACGTGGCTCATCACGATAGCATTGCTCACGCCGACATACGGACCCCAGTATTGGCCGGTGGCGAGGCTTTGGATGGCGTACTTGCGCTCCCACGGCTTGCACGGGACTGTGTCCCCGTCTGCTGTGACCTTCACCGTGTCGCCGGCCGGCACAAGACGCCAGACGGCGCTGATGTCCGAGAGCTTGCTGCTGTAGTCAAGCGAGTCTATCGATATCACGTCCCCCGTGGAGAAGCCTTTGAGGTAGGCGGGCTGGTCGACGGCGTACCGCCGCTCCGCGTCCGCATCGGCCGTGGAGGCGCTGCGTATCACGTACCAGACGTAAGGCTCGGGCAGCGTGACATGGCTCATGAACTCTTCGTAGCCCCGGTTGATCTTGTCCAGAGCGCCGCTGACCTCCGCCTTGGTGGGCTTCTTGGGGTCTATGCCGGCCCGCGCCTCGTCAAGGAGCGCGTCGAAATCATCCGCCGCCTCGTAGCTGTCTATGCTGCCGACGACATCCCCGCCCGCGTCTCCGTTCAGCGCGCTCTCGGCGAGGCTCTTGTAGCTGTTGTAGAGCCTCACGACTTCGGAGGTGTCGACGCGGGCGTCCCTCAGCCCTTCGACGGCATCCCGGAGTTCGTCAATGGCGTCTTTTGAGTTGATGTCGGCCTTGCTGTAAGCCCCGTACTTCTCAAGCGCGGCGGACAGCCTGTCGGCCGCTGCCTGCGCCTCCGGATTGTAGTTGTACTGTACGTTTTCGGACTCCTCTGTGTATATCTGGAACTCGCTGAGGTTCCACGTTATGCCCGTAAATTCGGGGTGCGCGAAATCACGCGTGTGCCCGACCACGACATCGCCGTTGTTGTTGTTCGCCGTGACAGTGTTCTTCACCACGAAGCGTATGTACCTGTATTCGCCATTGAGTTCGATTGTGGGCGAGGTGTATGGCTTATCGGTGGTCATTTCCGTCGGGAAGCCTTCGGACAGTTCGGTTATGCGTGTCCACTGCGGAGTGTTGGCATCGTTGGGGTCTTCGAACAGCGTCACTTCGTTCGTCGCATATATCTCGACATCGGAGGGCGTGTCGTGCCAGTGTTCGTCATTGCGGCTGTGCAGCTCGAAGAAGAAACTGGAAACCGGGTCCTTTAAGTCTACGTTCAGGTTATGGTAACCCGTGCCTATGCAATTCACGAAAGTCTCGTTTATCATCTGTGTCCATTGCTCCTTTGTCAAACTGGGGCTGGCCATGGAATCGCTCCACAGTGTATGGTACATCGTGGTTCTATCGCCGTCTATGAGGTTCGCGAGAGAGCCTGCTTGGCCCGTATTCTCATAGCTGTTGGAGTTGAACTGCGACCCGCTGGTGATCTTTCTATCGTATTTTGTGTCTTTGTATAGAGATTGCCCGCTTTTAAGCAGGGACTGCATCTCGCCGTAAAGCGCGTCGCGGTCGACGTAAGCGGAGTCGACGAGGCGGTACGCCTGCTGAAGAGCCTCGATGTCGGTCTGCGTAAGCGTGCCGTCTGCGAGCTTCTGCCGCGCGTCCTCTATCGCCTTATCGAGCGCGTCGCAGACTTCTTTCATGCCGTTGACGGTGTAGTACTCGGACGTTTCGTCAGGTTCGGCCTTGTACATCTGGAACTCGCTTATATCGTATGTTACGCCCGTTATTTCCGGCGCTGTGAACATACGCGTGTCTATGACGTTCATGTTTGTGGTTCCACGAACCACGAAACGGATGTACTTGTACGGCCCGCCTTTGTCCGTCATGTCAATGACGGGCGACTGCCACGGCTTCTCGACCAGCAACACATTGCGGGGGAAGTCGGTGTTATCCGGCGTTAGCCTGTCAATTCTCACCCACTTTGTCGAGTCGGCGTTGGTCTTATTATTATAAAGTACTTCATCGTTTGTGGCGAAAATCTCGATGTCGTTGGGGTTGTCGTGCCACGTGTCGCTGTTGCGCCCCTTGTATTCGAAACGGAACCGACTTACCGGCTCATCAAGCGCGACTTGCAGAAAATGCCATCCTGGATCGGTGTTGAAACCTTCAAGGTTAGCCGCAAGTGTCGAGAGCCAGCTCTCCCTATTGATTGTCGGCGACTTCATGGCCACGTTCCAGAAAGAATTGAACCAAGAGTCAATGTTACCGTCTACGAGTTCTTCAAGACGCGGCGTTCTAGACTCGCTGCTGTTCACACTGAACTGGTTGGCGCGAGAGAGGAGCGGAGCGTACTGCTCTGCCTTAGCGCGCGACGCTTCCGCGCTGTCGAGAGCGAGCTTCATGGCTGCCTCCAGCAGAGACTTCGAGCTGGCTGTTTTCAAGCTGTCGAGAAGCTTCTGGTCGGTCACTTTTCTCACGTACCACGACGAGGGGGACTCGCCTCCGTCATTATATGTAACTATGCGCCCCGTCACGCCTAATCCGTTATTATGGCTTTCGGCATGGTACGGCGTGTTGTTCTTCACATTGTATATTTTGAACCGTCCGGGGTACTGCTTGAACAATTCGAACACTTGGTCGCACTGGTGCGTGCCGGTCATCGGCACACGGGCTGACGAGCCATCGACCGTGTAGACGTACTCCCCCGAAACGACATTCTGTATAGACCAGTTGCCTTCGGGAAGTCTTTCGACGTACCACAGCTGCATGGCATCTAACGAGTCGGAGGTTGCCCACGCAAAATTCTTGTCCACATCGATGCACATCGATTTGGTTACACCTTGCGAGTTCATGAATCGCGGGTCGCCGCTCACGAAGTTGTAGTAGCCTGTCTCGACGGGGCGGATGCCTTCGGTCATGAACGTATCCACGGCGGCGCGCAGGCGTGTCACGTAGTCAGTGTACTCCTCGTTACTAAGGTCTAGGTAAATCGCATCATTGGCTTCTTCCCACAACTTGTACGTAGCGGCGTACCTGACACTGTCCATGTACCCGGGATCGTCTCCGAATTCAATCTTGTATTCCGACCATAGGGACTGTATGCTGTCCAAAAGAATGTGTAACTCTTCGGCCGGTTCGACTTCTCTCGTGCTGTAAACCTGGAACTCGCTGAGGTTGTAGGTGACACCCGTAATATCCGGCACTACGAAAATGCGGTTGACTGCCATTCCCTTGTTCATGTTCGTCGTGCCTTTGATTACGAAGCGCAAATACCTGAACGCCCCTTCGCCATTGCCGGTCATGTCGATGACGGGCGACTGCCACGGCTCGTCGATTACAGTCACGTTCTGGGGGAATTTCGTGTTATGCGGGGTCAGCTCCTCAATCCGCGTCCATTGGTCTTGGTTGGAGTTCACCGGGTTGTTGAACAGAGCCTCGTTGTTTGTGGCGAAAATCTCAATGTCGTTAGGGTTATCATGCCAAGCGCTGTTGCGCCCCTTGTACTCGAACTTGAACTGGCTCACCTTATCCAACAAGTCTACTTGCAGGAAGTGGTAACCCGCGTCGGGAGGTCCTTCAACGAAGCTCGACTCTACCATCATTTGTAGTGAGTCCAACCACGCCTCAACGGTCGTATTCGGATCTGCCATGGCAATGTTCCATGCGGAATGCAGGATTGTTTCCGTGTTTCCATCGATGAGGTTGCCGTAAGCGCTGCCTTGTTCAATCATACTGCTGTTCCCGTTGAGTTGGGAGGCGTCGTTTATTTTTTTGTCCCAAATAATAGTGCCGCCGGCGCGCGCCGCCCTTTTCTGCGGCCCCGTGTCCGCGTGCAGCGGGCTCAGCCACGCCCCGAGCGCGAAGGCGCACAGGAGCGTCATCATCAGTCTTCTTTCTCTTTTCTTCATAAGCGTTTGTTTTTAGGGTTGATGTTATAAGGTTATCGCAATGCCGGAATCCGACCCCCGCCTCCCGGGCGTGCTTCCGCCCGCCTGCCGGGTGCGGGGCTTCCTGTTCCGCCTCCAAATTTATGCAAAATGAAACGTGCGAATCGCATACCTGTTTTTTTTTTGAAATTTAAGAAAATTTAACGGAATGAATGACTCCTGCGGCTTTCAGGCCGCCGAGCCGCCGCATTTTATCCGCAAAAAGCGGGGCGCGGGTGCAGGCGTTTTCCCCAAAAGCGTATCTTTGCAGGGAGATTGCAAACCATCAAAAA
>CAZLLM010000122.1:0-5103 GCA_964560405.1 uncultured Prevotella sp. | reverse complement strand
CGCTTGGCATTCTTGTCTTCTGCCATATATTCCCCCTCACTCTCACGTTAGAATACATACATGGGGCTATATGCAGGAAATGCGGAAATGCGGGGGATGCGGCGAATGCGTGACCTGCCCGCGACGGACAAGACGGGACAGGGGGCGGGGCATTCGCAGCGGTAATACCCGCTGCATTCCTTAGAACGGAGAACGACTTGCAAGAACCTTGCCGCCCGGTTTTGCCGGCCTCACTCGGCGGAGCCGGACACGCGGCGTCAGGATCAGCGCAGGAAGTCGGTGAAATAGCGTGTGACGCGCTCGTGCAGATGCACCATATCCCGCCCTGTCATATTGTGTCCGCCGCCGGGATAGGTGAAGTAGTCGGGCTGCGTTCCGGCATCGGCGCAAGCACGCAGGAAAGCAAAAGTGTGCTGCGGTACGCACGTGGGATCGCTAAGGCCGTTGATTATCTGCAGACGGCCTTTGAGCTTCCCGGCCTTGGGGAGCAGGCTGCATTCCTTGTATCCGTCGGGATTCTGCTGCGGCGTGTCCATGTAGCGCTCGCCATACATCACCTCGTAATACTTCCAGTCGATTACGGGGCCGCCCGCGACGCCCGCTTTGAACACGTCCGGGTACGTCAGCATGAGGTTTATCGTCATGAACCCCCCGAAGCTCCAGCCGTGCACTCCCAGCCGGGATGCATCGACATACGGCAGCGACTTAAGGTATTCCACGCCTTTTATCTGGTCTTTCATCTCTTCAACGCCAAGCCGCCGGAACGTTACGTTCTCGAATTCAAGGCCGCGGTGCTCGCTTCCACGGTTGTCGAGGACGAACACTATGAAACCTTTCTGCGCCATGTATATTTCCCAGCCGCGGGCGCCGTAGTTGCGGGCGGCCGTGACGTTGCGTGCGTGCGGCCCGCCGTAGACGTACACCACCGCCGGGTATTTCTTAGCGGCATTGAAATCCGCTGGCTTCACCATACGCCAGTACAGGTCGGTTGCGCCGTCGGCGGCTTTTATAGTGCCAGAGGTTATTTCCGGCACATCATATTCTTTCCACGGGTCTTCGGCAGTCAGAAGGCTGACTTTTTTCGCCGTGCGCGTATCCACTATGTTCAGGCTCCGTGCCGTTTCCGGCGAGGAGTAACTATCGAGCCCGTGCCTTCCGGACGGTGACAGCGACAGCGTATGCACACCAGCGCCGTTGTCGAGGAGTTTCCGCTCGAGCGTTTCGATGTTCAGCGAAAAAGCGTTGTATTGTATGGGTGAAAGTTCGTTGGAAATGAAAATCACACTGCGCGAGCCGCTGTCAAAGCCCGCGAGTCCCGTAACTACGAACTCGCCTTTCGTAAGCTGGGCGAGTTCCTTGCTTTTAATGTTGTAAAGGTACAGATGATTGTAGCCGTCGCGCTGGCTTTGGAAAATGAATTTGCTGTCGTCCCACGGCAGGAAGACAAGCGGGGTCTGCGGTTCTACATATTTGGGATGCCTCTCTTCAAATACCTTTCCGAGACAGTCGCCTGTGGCTGCGTCGTAAGCCATCAGCTCCATGTGGTTCTGGTCGCGGTTGAGTTCGAAGATGTAAACCGTCTTTTCGTCGGGAGACCAGCTTATGTTGGTGAAATAACGGTCGGCCGGGCCGGCGGTCTTGAGATAGACGGTTTTTCCCGCCGCCACATCGAACACCCCTACGTACACCTTGTGGCTCGTCTCGCCCGCCATTGGGTATTTGACGGGCGCAAGCCGGGCTATGCGCGACACGCCAGCCGAATCCTTACAGTTGTCGGCACACAGCGGAGATATGTCGACCAGCGGATAGCTGGTGACCATACTTTGATCCATTTTATAAAACGCGAGGCGGCTTCCGCGTGGGCTCCAAAACGTGCCTTTGCGTATGCCGAACTCATCCCGATGGACTGACTGGCCGTAAATGAGGTCGGGAGAGCCGTCATGCGAGACTTGTATTGCTTTGCCAGCAGCGGTCATTACGTACAGGTTGTTGTGCAGCACATAGGCTTCGTTGCCCGAAGCGGCATTGTAGTCGCTTGCCGCGGCGAGCGGCTCGCGAGGCTGCTTCCTGACGACTTTCCCGGCATTCCAGTTCACGACTATACGGCTTTTCGGCGTGGTGACGGTTACTTCGGTTTTGTCAGGCGCATCGAAAGAAGCGTAATACAGACTCCTGATACTTTCGCCGTCCATGCCTTCGCACGAATTTATCCAGCCAAGCGTGAACAGCATTTTTTCCTCATTAGCTTTCTCTCCCTTTACGCTGCTGAGAGCCGTGCACCGATCTGCATCAAGCCTCACAAGGCAGTCGCCCCACCAAGTGGTGTGAATGTTGCGCGGCTGCACATTCCAATAAGTCGCGCCGCCCGGCAGGAGGTCATCGAGCGTGAACTGCTTTTTCTGAGCCGGAACAGCTGCCGCCATAAGCATGCATACTATCGCTGCAATAGCTCTCTTTCCGTCAGTCATAATGTTTTCTTTTGAAACCATCGCTGAAACCGTTTCGCCAGTTCCGGTCACGCCGCCCCGCGCCGTCACCGCGGGAATAACCACTCCTCCCAGATGAATGGTTTTTCCCGGAATAGCCGTCTCGGCCGGAACGCCATCCCTTTCTGTCAGAACTATCCCCGTCTCTTTTGGCACGGTTCCCGTAGCTGCTGAAACCATCTCTCCGTCTTTCAAAACGGCCTCCTTCTCTGTTGAAGTTATCTCCCGGCCTTTCGAAGCGGCCTCCTCTGCCCCATGAACTTCTTGCGTCGCTGTTATCATAGCCGCGCCCGTTGTATCTTCTTTTTTCGCGCAATTCCCGTTCTTTCATACGAGCTTCGAACGCAAGATGGTTGCGGACGATGTATTCGGGCATATCGCCGTAGTTGCGTTCCGTTTCGGCGGCCGGCTTTTTCTTGAAATCCCGGTTTTCCTTGAAACGATGCTTATCAGCCATATATTTGCGCTCTTCATCGCTTTTCAACTCTTCGCCGCCTCTGCGGAATTTGTCAAGCCTTCCGGCGAAAATCCGGTACTTCTGGAACTGACAGTCAATCGAGCCGTTGTAAAGAGGTATTTTCAGGCTTGGTTTCAGCCCGATGCAGTCGAAGCATTCCTCGTGGTTTGAGATTATCCAAGCTGTGCCGCCCACGAACTGGTGCTTCAGGCATTCGCCTATTGTTCTGTACAACTCCAGGATACTTTGGGATGGGGTGCGCACTCCGTAGGGCGGGTTCATCACCATCACGGCCTTTTCCGCGGGTTGCGCGAAGTCGCGGAAATCACCGCAGGATATCGTGAAGTTTTCCGATAATCCGGCTGTTTTCACATTGGTGCGCGTCGCGGCGACAGCTTGCGGGTTGATGTCAGAAGCATAGATCTTGTGTTCGAAAGGACGCCCTGCGCCGTACTCTTCTTTGACGGCTTCAAACAGGGCGGCATCGTAGTCAGGCCATTTTTCAAAGGCGTACTCCTTGCGCAGCCGTCCGGGAGCTATGCCGCGAGCAAGCATGCAGGCTTCGATAGCGATAGTCCCCGATCCGCACATCGGGTCTATGAAGTCGCAGTCCCCGTTCCAGCCGGTAAGCATCACGAGGCCGGCGGCTAATGCCTCGTTTATCGGAGCATCCACCTTCGCCGCACGGTAGCCTCTCATATGCAGGCTTTCGCCGGAGGAGTCGAGCGACAGCGTACAGTCGTCATCGGAAATATGGATATGGAAGCGGATGCCGGGATTTGCGACGCTGATATTCGGACGCTGCCCCTCTTTTTCGCGGAAATAGTCAACAATCGCGTCTTTCACCTTGTAAGCCACGAATTTGGAGTAGCGGAAATTTTCGGAATACACCACAGCGTCTACGGCGAAGGTTGTCTTGAGGCTCAGAACACTTTCCCAGTCGAATTTCTTTATCGCGTCATACACTTCGTCAGCTGTTGTGGCCTTGAAATGCAGCAAAGGTTTCAGCACACGTATCGCCGTACGCAAGGCGTAGTTGGCGCGGTACATCGTCTCGCGTGTCCCGGTGAAAGAAACCACCCGGCGGCCTGTCACGACATTGTTCGCGCCTATTTCTTTAAGCTCGTGTGCTAACACATCCTCTAAACCTTGAAAAGTCTTGGCGACAAGCTCGAATTCCCTTTCCATATAAAATTGCGCGAAATAGTTTATGCTGATTTTATGCTAACGCCCGTGCTGGTGAACACGTGTGCCGGGCGGCACGTCTTTCGTTACCCAGACGTTGCCGCCTATAACGGAGCCTTTGCCTATACGTATGCGTCCGAGAATAGTGGCGTTGGAGTATACAATCACGTCATCCTCAATTATCGGGTGGCGCGGGATGTTTTTCATCAGGTTGCCGTCTTCATCACGCGGGAAGCTGCGCGCGCCGAGCGTTACGCCTTGATACAGCTTGACATTGTCGCCTATTACGCTGGTCGCGCCGATAACAACGCCCGTGCCGTGGTCTATCGTGAATCGCTTCCCTATTTGCGCGGCAGGATGGATGTCAATCCCTGTTTCGCTGTGAGCCATTTCGGTGAGCATTCGCGGAAGCAGCGGCACACCCATGAGGTGAAGTTCGTGTGCCACGCGGTAATTGGCAAGAGCCTTTATCACGGGATAGCAGCTTATCACTTCGCCGTAGCTCACCGCCGCAGGGTCGCCGAAGTACGTGGCCTCCACATCCGCGGCAAGAGCTTCACGTATGCCTGGCAAGCGGCCTGCAAGCGTCGCCGCCATATCGCTGGCACTGGTGCGGACACGATCACCCGTTCCGCCGCCGTCTTCTCCGCATTCGAAGCGCAGCCCGGCCTCAATCTCCTTCCGCAACAGGAAGAACAGCTTTTCAACGCTCTCCCTTATTGCCGAAAGCTCCGTTCCGGCACTGGCTGCCGGCTTTCCGTAATATCCCGGAAAGAGTATAGCGCGGCACAGTCTAACGGCCTCCTCCAGCGCAGCCTCCGACGGCAATACGCCGCTGCGTCCCTGGCGGTAACATAGAGTTGATGTCTGTGAGAGAAGCCCTGCAGCATCATTCAGAAGCTGCGATATTTCGCTTTGATTCATCGGCAGAAAGGCAACGCCGTTTTTTGCGACTGCAAAGTTAGCGCATGGCAG
>CAZLLM010000121.1:0-5119 GCA_964560405.1 uncultured Prevotella sp. | reverse complement strand
AGATTACATTGTCTACTATACCCGGAACGGCAACGGCAACTTCGGCGAGGTGGACGTTTACGCGGCCACGGAGAGCCATCCGGAAGATTCGCTGATAGGACGCTATGACTTCGGAAAGTTGGGTACACCGAGCCGGGTGGTGTTCGACAGCACCCTCCACAAGGTGAAGAAGATCACATTCAAAGTCTTTTCCGGCCTGGGCGGTTTCGTGAGCTGCGACGAAATGGAGTTTTACCGAAAGAATACGGACAAAATCTTAGACAAGAAACTGCTGGAGGTGTTCTCCGACATCACGTGCACGGAGCTCAAGCCGGAGGTGACGGAAGAGCAGATAAGCGCCCTGCCGGGGTACTTCAGGCGGCTGGCCGAGATTCTGCGCGACGGCACATACGGCGAATGGGAGAAGCGGTTCCGCATCCAGCGTTATGAGCCGTACAGCAACGTTGAGGAATTGGCTGACAGCCTGCTGACGAGGCGGTACGGCGACCTCGACAACCCGACTGGCATATATGTGGAGCCCGGCGACTCCGTGATTATCCTTGCAGGCGGCATGCACGGCCGTTCACTGTCAGTCCAGTGCATAGGGGAAGAGACTGTTATAGACATAGTCGATAACAAATTAGGGCAACGTGTGCAGCCTGCGGTCAGCGGCGAAACCCGTTTTCTTCATGAGGGTGTCAACAAGGTGGGCTTCACCCAGGGCGGCATGCTGTTCATAATGTACACTGCGTCCCCCAGCGACAGCGCCGTTACCATACACATCCCTCACAAGAGCGGCAAGGTCAGCGGCTTCTTCGACCTGAAGGCCGACAGCACCAACGAGAAATACAACGAGTACATCGGGAAGGCGGACTACAAATACTTCCCCGTGCGCGGCGAAAACGTCATATTCTATTTTGAGCGGGAATTTCTGAAAGATGCCGTATCCGGTGACATCCTTTCGGCCATCTGCCTTTGGGACAGCATAGCAGGCTGGGAGCATGAGCTGGCGGGGATTGACAGCTTGCGACCCGGCAAGTTCAACAATCATATATTCGCCATCTCCTTCGACAAGACCGGTTATATGTGGGCAAATGACTACCGTGTGGCATTTGTATGTACAAAGCTAAAGGATATCTTGCTTGAAGAAAAAGTTATGAGTGCAAAAGACAATGCGTGGGGACCGGCTCACGAGATGGGACACGTTCACCAGAAAGCCATCAATTGGGAAGGAAGTACCGAGGTGTCCAATAACCTTTTCTCCAATTATGTCCTATATAAACTGGGCAAGTACTGCTCGCGTGGCAGCGAACTAAGCAAACTTGCAGATGCGCGTTGCAAAGACAAACAGGCATGGTGGAATATAGGACTAAACGCTAAAAGGGAGCGTGAGAATACAGAATTAGTTATTCGTATGTACTGGCAGCTATGGAACTACTATCACCGCTGTGGCTACAAGCCAGACTTTTGGCGAACCCTGTTCTGGTTGTTGCGCAAAGACCCTCTTGACCAATCAGATCCGGGGGCAGCGCAGCTTAAGTTCGCCGTGAAAGCCTGCGAGGCGGCCAAAGAGGATCTGACGGACTTCTTTGAAATGTGGGGGTTCTTCGAACCTGTGGACACAACGGTAAAAGACCATGTAGACTACCCTTACAAGGTCACCAATGAAATGATACAGGCTGCCAAGGATTCCATGTCCAAGTATCCGAAGCCTCGTCATGCGTTCTGCTATTTGGAAGACCGCAAGAGCGGCGATGTAGGAATCGAAGATTATAAAGTAGGCGATGTGGGCTATTACACCCAGTTCCTGGATACCGTGCAAATAACTGACACCGTCAAATACACGCGCAACAAAATTTATTACGGAAATGGAAGTCGTGGACGAGTTTTTGAAATCGAAGGCGAAGACAAAAGCAAGGCCGTGGCTTTCGAGATAAGGAAAACAGGCGAAGGCGGGGAATTGGGAGAGCTGATTTACTTTTCAAACTTCTACAAATTCACCGTACCGGCGGCCATTCCGTTGAGTGACGAAGGCATAATCGTCTATGCCGTGCAGTCAGACGGGAAGCGGGTGGAATGCGAAGAACTGCTGCAATGAAACAGTAATAGGCATGCACTTTGTTTGAGCGAGAGTTCCAAAGCTGTCAGAAGAGGCAGCGGAGAATTTGTCCGGCAGAATAGGATGTCCGCATAGATTGGCGATTATCTGGAAATGACGATGACGGTAACAAAAAATACTGGGATTTGCATAATGCACAAAGTGAAAGGCATCATTGCAAGAACACGCCTTAATAATTTGCAAGGCAAACAGAACGTGAACAAGCCGTCAGTCATCTAATAGCGAGTCATTAATAAACCGACATTATTAACCAAAACACAAAGAGTATGAAGAAATTTGTTTTTCTTTTCGCTTCGGCTCTGTCAGCCATGCTGCTGGCCGCGCCGGAACTTCACGCCCAGCCTATCCTCGGCGCGCCGGTTTACCTGGCCGAGGAGGATATCACAGGCTGGGATGTGGCTTTCGAGGGCTACAGCGACAACACCAATCTGGGAGGGTGGCTTGGAGCGCTCGACGGCAAGTCAGTCACCAGCGGCAACGGGAAGAAGCTTACGCGTTTCACTGGCGAAGCGCCTCTGGACATAGTATGGCAGCTTGAAACCGCCGACGCGGATGACGGGTATCCGGATGTCGCCCTGTATTACCTCAAGAACAAGGGTACAGGGCAGTATATCGGGGTTGACTGGAATCGCGACGAATCTTACCGTTTCTACATGGTGGAGACGAAAGAAGAAGCTGCGCGGTTGGCTTTCTATTCCGCGACAGAAGGCGGCGAATACGGGGGTGATGTCGAGACAGCCACAAAGGCCGGTGTCTATGACACAGACTGGCCGAAGGATCCTGCGGCGATTACCATCGTCGACCTTTTCAGGCCGGACGGCCGGGGCTTCATCAGCAACGAAGCTGACGAAAAGATAAAAGGAGTCGCTTGGTCGAACACCACCACAAACGTGTGGGTTATGCACCGCTACTATGAGCCGGCGACCGGGCGTGATTATTTGCGCGAGCTTGTTCTCAGCATCCCCTCCGACTGGGAAGAGAAGTACGTGCTGCACACGGATCCGGGTTGCATAGGCGACAGCGCGAAGTACCAGAGATTCGCCGAGCTTTACAGTGAAGCGGTTCAGTATGAGAGCTTGGACGATGGCCGGTGCAAGGAGATTTACACCGAGATGAACGAACTCTACGAATGGCTGCGCAGCGATGAAAGCCTGGCTCCAGTGGAAGACGGCGGCTACTACTACTTCTTCACTGCCAACAGTGCTTTTATTGAAGGCGAAGCAGGCGGAGACTTCGCAATTTACGCCCCAGATGACAACAAACCGCAATATCTTGGCTGGAAAGCATTCGACAAAGACGATCCCCGTTTTATCTGGCAGATAAAGGAGGCGGAACCTGCCGCAAACGGCGACAAGCGCTACTCTATCCAGAATGTCGGCACGGGTATTTATATCGACCGTGCCACCAGCCACGTAAACAGCGCGAATGTGCAATGGTCGGATGAATTCCAAACTCCCTCTGTGCTGATCAGCCTGAACCATAAAGGACAGTGGTACATCTCGGATGGTGTTGACTGGACTGATGAAGGGGTTGGACCGCGCCCATTCCATCAAGCAGGACACAGCAACGGAAGTGGCAAATATGGCAATATCGTGCTTTGGCTGGAAGGAGCGAGCAGCCCTTCCGCATGGTACATAAAAGAAGTGCCGCAAGAGGAAATAGACCGCTTCGTATCGGATAGCAGGCAGCAACTTGCCAAATATTGGTCTGAAAGTGGCGGAAACCTCGCGACCAACGTAGACACCGTATTAGATGCCCCGGGTTACATATCCTCGCAGGAAGTACTCGATAATTACCGGGCTGTGGCGGCTGAGGCTGACACTATGCTCAACTATTCCACAGGAAAGACTTATTCCAACGAGGAATATCAGGATGTCTATGAAAGGCTGAAAGCGGCCTCCGAAGCATATCTCGCCAACTGCAACCGCCCGCTGCCCGACGGCTACTACCGTTTCCAGGTGGTGCAACAAATTTACTATGTGAACGAGCCAAGCTACTATATGGGTGTTGTTGACGGCCGTCCGGGATGGAACCGTATGAAAGAAGCCGATATGGAACACGTGTGGAAAGTCACGCGTGCCGAAGGCGGCGACAATCTGTATTATATGCAAAACATGGGCAACAACAAGTATATGGGCAGGGCAGACAAAATCGCCTCGCAGGCTCTTATGCAGTTCAGCGACAACGCCGAAACGCCGCAGTACATCCTCCCGTTCACAAACTATATGAACGGACAGTTCTATATCCGTAACGGCGTTGACACTCTCTATAATTACGACACAGGCAACCATGACAATGGAAGCAACTCAGAGGCGGCTCTCGACTATTATACTATACATGCCGTGAACAACGGCACGGCGTGGGGCTTGATTCCCGTTTCGGAGGAAGAGTTCGCCGGAATACAGGCTGATGCAGAACGCGTAGAACTCAACAAACACGTAAACAAGGCACTTGCCGAGGCAAGGCGGCTCTACAACCGCAACACCGTATATACATACGGTGACAGGTTGATTACTGATGTCAGCCAGCTTTACACCAACAACAACGGACCGAGCGGTGATGGGAATCTTGACAGACTCATCGATGGTCAAAATTCGACTTATTGGAAATCCAAGTGGAGCGGTAACGAAAGTGAGAATGCCACGCACTATCTGCGCCTTGAAACCTCCGAACAAGACGGCTTCCCCGACTCCGTGATGTGTTACATAGAAGCACGCAATACGACTCAGTATCACCATATGATAACCAAGTACCGCATCAGCGCAAGCAACGACACCGTAAACTGGAAGTACCTGCCGATATATGAGAAAGAGGACATATCCGAAAGAGACCTTTCCGTATATTCCGCCGACCCCATTCGGTTTGTTGTCAGCGGGATAGGCGGGTACAAGTACGTGCGCTTCGAGTTCCTCGCCGTGAAGCCTATAGAACATAAAAATTGGCATCCTGTTGCGCAGTTCGCCGAATTCAACCTCATGCCTGTAACCGGCGTTGACGAGGAGAGCTCCCTGACGGGCAGGG
>CAZLLM010000120.1:0-5123 GCA_964560405.1 uncultured Prevotella sp. | reverse complement strand
TTCACGCAGGCGATACGAGAGGTTTCGCAGGGAAGCCTTCGCATGAAATCCGGCAGGTTCGTTGTGATGTCCGACGCGTCTTTCCTGCCATGAATATGCCGGATACCGGCAAGACGCGCAAACGGTTCCGTCTCAGTCTTGCCAACCGCCCATGCGGTGTTAATAAACTTCGGACATCATAATATACGGATAATCATATATCAGAATAGGCCGGGTATGACTTGAAACGTGCCTGACATATACAAGGCCTCGCTCTGCCGCCTGTGCGCCGGAAAGCGGAAACGAAGACCCTCCCGAAAACGGAATGCTTCGGGAGGGTCGGCCTTCAACGCCTTATTCAAGCGGCCGCCGGCTTAAAGCGACCAGTCTTCCTTGCTTTTGCGCACGTATGTGGCGTAGCGCTTCTTGGCGGCGGCTTCGGCCGCGTCGAAGAGTTCCTGCGCCTCTGCGGGGCGGGCTTTCTTGAGCGAGAGGTAGCGCACTTCGCCCATGAGGAAGTCCTGGAACTTGCTCCAGTCCGGCTCTTTGGAGTCGAGCGTGAAAGGATTCTTCCCCTCTGCTTCGAGCTCGGGATTGTAGCGCCAGAGATGCCAGTAGCCGCATTCTACGGCACGGGCCTCTTCGGCCTGCGAACGCCCCATGCCTCCCTTTATCCTCAGCCCGTGGTTGATGCACGGCGCGTAGCAAATGATAAGCGAGGGGCCTTTGTACGCTTCGGCTTCGCGGAAAGCCTTGAGGCACTGCGACTGGTCTGCCCCCATCGCCACTTGCGCCGCGTAGACGTATCCGTAGGCGGTCTGCATGAGTCCTAGGTCTTTCTTCGTGATGCGCTTGCCGCTTGCGGCGAACTGGGCGATTGCGCCTATCGGGGTGGCTTTGGAGGCCTGCCCGCCGGTGTTGGAGTAGACTTCCGTGTCGAGCACGAGGATGTTCACGTCCTCTCCCGAAGCCAGCACGTGGTCGAGGCCGCCGTAGCCGATATCGTAGCTTGCGCCGTCGCCGCCTATTATCCAGTGGCTGCGCTTGGTGAGGAAGTGTTCCATTTCGGCGAGCTTGGCCCATTCCGGGCATCCTCCGCCCTTGTTCGCCTCGATGAGCGGGACGAGCTTCTCCGCCGCCGCGCGCGAGCCTTCGGCGCTGTCGCGGTTTTCAATCCATTCCCGCGCCGCGGCCTTGAACTCTTCACTTGCGTTCTCGCATCCGAGCTTGTGCTCAAGTATTTCCTGAATGCGGCCGCGCATTTTCTTGTTGGCCAAAGCCATGCCCATGCCGAATTCGCAGAAGTCTTCAAAGAGCGAGTTGTCCCATGCCGGCCCTTGCCCCTTTGCGTTCTTGCAGTAGGGCGTGGACGGGATGGAGCCGGAATATATTGAAGAGCATCCGGTAGCGTTTGAAACAATCTGGCGGTCGCCGAACAGCTGGGATATCAGCTTCACGTAAGGCGTTTCGCCGCAGCCGGAGCACGCGCCGGAGAATTCGAACAGCGGTGTCGCGAACTGCGAGTTCTTCGGGCTTTGCTTGATGTCAACAAGGCTTTGCTTGCTTGTTACGTTCCTGATGCAGTATTCCCAGTTTCCGATTTCCGCCTCCTGGCTTTCAAGGGAGACCATTTCGAGAGCTTTCTCGCCCTTCTTTCCCGGACATACGTCAACGCAATTGCCGCAGCCGAGGCAGTCGAGCACACTCACTTGCTGGCGGAAACGCATGCCTTTCATGGTTTTGGGGGCAATCATTTCGAGCGTGCCGCCTTTGAAGCCTGCGGCTTCCTCTTCGGTCATTACGAACGGGCGTATGCATGCGTGCGGGCAGACGAACGCGCATTTGTTGCACTGGATGCAGTTTTCAGGCTTCCATACCGGCACGAAAGCGGCCACGCCGCGTTTTTCGTAGGCGGCGGTGCCTTGATACCATGTGCCGTCCTCATGCCCTTTGTAGGCGGAAACGGGTAAGAGGTCGCCGTTCTGGGCGTTTATCGGGCGCACGATGTCCGTTATGAAAGACGGCTCGTAGCGCACGTCCGCCGCGTCATCGGGCAGGCCTGCCCATGCAGGGTCGACAGAAAGCGTCTTGTATTCCACGCCGCGGTCTACGGCCTGATAGTTCTTGCTAACGATATCCTCGCCTTTCTTCCCGTATGATTTTACGATGAATTTCTTCATCTGCTCTACGGCGAGATCAACGGGGATTACCTTTGTGATGCGGAAGAACGCGGACTGGAGTATCGTGTTAGTGCGGTTGCCCAGGCCAATCTCTTGGGCAATCTTCGTTGCGTTGATATAATAGACCGTGATGTTGTTCTTGGCGAAATAACGCTTCACTTTGTCGGGCAGGTACTTTGCAAGCTCTTCACCTTCGCGGGTTGTATTGAGGAGGAAAATACCGTTCTTGCGAAGGCCTCGCGTCACATCGTACATATGCAAGTATGCCTGCACGTGGCAAGCCACGAAGTTCGGCGTCTTGATTTGGTAAGTTGAACGGATTGGCGTATCGCCGAAACGGAGGTGTGAGCAGGTGAAGCCGCCGGACTTTTTCGAGTCGTAAGAGAAGTATGCCTGGCAGTACTTGTCGGTGTTGTCGCCTATTATCTTGACGGAGTTCTTGTTGGCTCCCACTGTGCCGTCCGCGCCAAGCCCGTAGAATTTCGCTTCGAAGATTCCCTCGCCGCCGAGAGCTTTCTCCTCTTCAACTGGCAAGGACGTGAATGTAACATCGTCCGTTATACCGAGTGTGAAGTGATCTTTGGGCTGGGGAAGAGCAAGGTTATCGAAAACGGAAATTATCATAGTGGGCGTCGTGTCTGCGCTGCCCAGTCCGTAGCGACCCCCGACAATAAGCGGGTCGCGGCCTGTGCCGTAGAAAGCCGAACGGACATCAATACAAAGCGGCTCGCCGCCGGCTCCCGGCTCTTTCGTACGGTCGAGTACGGCTATCCGTTTCGCTGTTTCTGGAATTGCGGCAAGGAGGCGCCTGACTGAGAACGGGCGGTAAAGATGTACGCTTACCATCCCCGTTTTCTGGCCGTTAGCGTTCAGATAGTCTATCGCTTCGCGGGCGGCTTCCGTTACGGAGCCCATTGCTATTATCACGCGGTCGGCATCTTCCGCTCCGTAGTAGGTGAAGAGCTTGTATTCGCGGCCGGTGATTTTGGAAAGCTCACCCATGTATCTCTCGACAACGGCCGGAACCGCGTCATAGTACGGGTTGCAGCTTTCGCGGTGCGCGAAGAATGTCTCTGGGTTCTCGGCCATGCCGCGTGCCACCGGATGCTCCGGCGACAAGGCGCGGGCGCGGAATTCGGAGAGCGCCTTCTGGTTTATGAGAGGACGCATATCTTCATCGCCGATTGCTTCGATTTTCTGGTATTCGTGAGATGTGCGGAAACCGTCAAAGAAATTTATGAACGGCACCCTGCTTTCGATTGTCGCAAGGTGTGCCACGGCGGAAAGATCCATTACTTCCTGCACACTGCCTTCGCAGAGCATGGCGAAACCCGTCTGGCGGCATGCCATCACGTCGCTGTGGTCGCCGAAGATGCAGAGAGAGTGTGTGGCGAGAGTGCGGGCCGAGACATGGAAGACACAAGGCAGGAGTTCGCCTGCTATCTTGTACATATTCGGTATCATTAAAAGAAGCCCCTGCGAAGCAGTGAATGTGGATGTGAGCGCGCCTGCCTGCAACGAGCCGTGTACTGCGCCCGCCGCGCCCCCCTCCGACTGCATTTCCTGCACAGTAACAGTGTCGCCGAATAGGTTCTTACGGCCTTCGGCCGCCCATTCGTCAATATGCTCCGCCATAGGCGATGACGGTGTGATAGGGTAGATTGCAGCCACCTCGGAGAACATATAAGCTATGTGGGCTGCCGCTTGATTGCCGTCGCACGTTATGAATTTCTTTTCCTTGCTCATGGTTTTTGAATGTGATGTTATGAGATTGTTGTTTGTTTCTGCCGTCTGTCAGTACAGGAAGCCAAAGAGCCAGAGAGGAATGTCGTTGTCGCGGCCTACTTCCGTGTTATAATGCGCCAAATATGCGTCCGGCTGCCCCTTTATGCGCTTATTTTTGTCGCACACATAGATTTCATGCCCGTCCACGAAGTACTGCCCATTCCTCCTGCCTTTGTTCACGCGGTGGTGACGCCACAGGCTGTTAGTGAAGAAAATCTCCATTATCTCCTGTTCGCTTATTCCGCGTGTGTAAATAGCATAAAGCAGGTTGCTGTTATGCATCATTATTTGGGCGGGCTTCTTAGGGAAGTCGTCGCCGGGATGATACACAAGGTTCACGAGGCGCGCTTCTTCCAAGTCCTTTATGTAGTTCATCACTGTGGCACGCGAAGTCCCTATTTCGTTCGCCATTTGCGTGATGTTCGGCGTGGCAGTCCCGTAGAGGCCGAGAAGGTAGAGCAGCTTCTTTATCCTTGACAGGTATTTCAGGTCTATTTGCTTGATGAAGAGGATGTCGACCTCTATCATCATGTTTATAGATTTGAGCAGCTGTTCCGTGAAGTTGCGCGTTTCGAGGAAAAACGGGTAGTATCCGTGATGCAGATAGTCTTGCAGGTAGTTCCACGGGCGCACTTTGGGCAGAATGGTCTTTAGAATCTGCTCGTGGCCGTTCAGCACTTCGTCAAGGCTGTAAGCGCGGAAGTTAAGCCCGGTCTGTGAATTGATGAAGTCCCTGAACGAGAAACCGTGCAGCACGTAAGTGTCGCTTATCCTGTTAAGCTCGCGCAAGCCATCGCTTTCAAGCGGGACGACCGAAGACGTTGTGTAAACGATGTGCAGCTTCTCGTATCGGTTGTAGCATTCCACGAGAGCCTCAGCCCAGTTAGGCTGCTTGAAAGCTTGGTCTATCAGCAGCACCCTGCCTCCGTACCGCATGAACTCACCGGCGAAGTCGACGATGCCCCTTCCCTGAAAATAGAAATTGTTCAAGGTGATGTACAAGCACTGCCTCAGCTGCGGATTAAAATGGTCGCGTGCGTATTGCAAGAGGAACGTGGTTTTCCCCACGCCCCTCGGCCCGCGTATCCCAATCATTCGGTGTCCCCAGTCAATCCTGTCTGCCAGCGTCCGCGGCACGGTGGCATTCAGGCTGCCCAGCATATAAGCGTGCGACTGAAA
>CAZLLM010000119.1:0-5124 GCA_964560405.1 uncultured Prevotella sp. | reverse complement strand
GGGGCGCAGGCGGGGGGCGAGGGCGGAGGCTGCGGCGGCGCGAAGTCTGAAGGGGATTGGCTGCCGCAGGTCGCGTTCCTCCCGTGCGCCCGGCATGTGATTGCGCCGCATTCCTGTCCGAGCCCGGGCACGGCTTCCGCCGAAAGTCAGGCGGAAGCCGCCTTTGCGTTCTCGCGGGGAATCCTTATTTTTGCCTCCGTAAGCGCAAGCCCCGCCGGGCGGCGGCAGTGAAGCATGCCTGAACAGCAGAAAAGGAGATACGCGAAGAAGCAGAACGCGGAGGCGCCTGCGGAGGACGACTTCGGACGCCTGCAGCCGCAGAACACCGACCTTGAACAGGCGGTTCTCGGCGCGCTGATGATAGAGCGCGACGCTTATTCGCTGGTAAGCGACATTCTCAAGCCGGACAGTTTTTACGAGAGGCGCAACCAGCTGGTGTTCGGCGCGATACAGAGCCTTTCTTTCGCGCAAAGGCCTGTTGACATACTCACTGTGCGCGAGCAGCTGAAAGCGAGCGGCGATCTCGCGGAAGCGGGCGGCCCTCTCTACATAGCCCAGCTTACGCACAGGATGGCTTCGACGGCGCATCTGGTGTATCATGCCAAAATCATCGCGCAGAAATACATGCTGCGCCAGCTTATTTCGTACACCAGCCTGATCCAGGGCAAGGCTTTCGACGAGGCGCAGGATGCCGACGAGCTTATGCAGGAGGCGGAGGGCAAGCTGTTTCAGCTCTCTCAGCAGAACGCGAAAAAGGAATACACGCAGATTGACCCCGTGATAGACGAGGCCTACAACGTGCTGCGCAAGGCCGCCGCCCGCAACGACGGGCTGAGCGGCATAGCGAGCGGCTTCACGGACCTTGACAAGATAACCGGCGGATGGCAGAACTCCGACCTCATAATCCTGGCGGCGCGCCCGGCGATGGGCAAGACGGCTTTCGCGCTGTCCATGGCGAAGAACATAGCCGTGGACACGAAGATTCCGACGGCGTTCTTCTCGCTCGAAATGAGCAATGTGCAGTTAGTGAACCGCTTGATAATAAACGTCTGCGAAATACCCGGCGAGAAGCTCAAAAGCGGCCAGCTCGCCCCCTACGAGTGGGTGCAGCTCGACCAATCGATAAAGAAGCTGTACGGCGCGCCGCTGTTCGTGGACGACACGCCATCGCTGTCGATATTCGAGCTTCGCACGAAAGCGAGGCGGCTCGTCCGCGAGCACAAGGTGGGGCTTATAATGATTGACTACCTGCAGCTGATGAACGCGAGCGGCATGAATTTCGGCAGCCGCCAGGAAGAAGTGTCGAACATAAGCCGCGCGCTGAAACAGCTGGCAAAGGAACTGGACATACCCGTCATCGCCCTCTCGCAGCTGAACCGCGGTGTGGAAACGCGGCAGGGCAATGAGGGCAAGCGCCCTCAGCTGAGCGACCTCCGCGAATCGGGCGCGATAGAACAGGACGCCGACCTCGTATGCTTCATCCACCGCCCGGAATACTACCATATCTATGAAGAAAACGGGAAAGACATGCACGGGATGGCGGAAATAATAATAGCAAAGCACCGCAACGGCGCAGTGGGCGACGTGGTGCTGCGGTTCAAGTCGCAGTTCGCCCGCTTCCAGAACCCTGACGATGACATTATCTCGTCGCCAAGCGGGGCTTCGGTGCGCGCGCCGTTTACGGGGAACGAGAGCATCCCTCAATATCCCGGCGCCGCCAACGTGCCTCCGCCCACATCGGACGACGACCCGTTCGCCGGCATTCTCCCGGCAGGCGATGAGCCTCCGTTCTGAAAGCCCTTTTGCGCGACAATCCTGCGCCCCATGCGCGGGCGGAGCGCCGCTTCTCGTAAAATCATTGTAAATTTGCGCTTCGGAACAATTACAGACAAGAGACCATGAACATATCATACAAATGGCTCAAGGAATACGTTGACTTCGACCTGACCCCGCAGGAAACAGCCCGCGCGCTGACTTCGACAGGGCTTGAGGCAGGCTTCGTAGAAGAGGTGCAGGCAGTGAAAGGCGGGCTTGCCGGCCTCGTGGTAGGCGAGGTGCTCACGTGCGTCCCGCACCACGGCAGCGACCACTTGCATGTATGCACAGTGAATACGGGGAACGGCGGGCCCTTGCAGATAGTGTGCGGCGCGCCTAACGTTGCGGCGGGGCAGAAAGTGATTGCAGCGTTGCCGGGCTGCAAGCTGTACGACGGCGACAGGGAGTTCGTAATAAAGAAAACCCGCCTGCGCGGAACCGACAGCTGCGGGATGCTGTGTGCCGAAGACGAAATCGGCATAGGTAACGACCACAGCGGCATTATAGTCCTCCCTGATGACGCGGTTCCCGGCACGCCTGCGGCAGAATACTACCACTTGGAAAGCGACTGGGTAATCGAGGTGGACATAACGCCCAACCGCGCTGACGCCTGCTCGCACTACGGCGTGGCACGCGACCTGTACGCATGGCTCCGGCAGAACGGCTATGCCACAAGGCTGCACCGCCCGTCGGAAGACGCTTTCAGAGCAGACAACAACGACTTGGACATTGACGTAATCGTTGAGAACCAAGAAGCATGCCCATGCTACTGCGCCGTGTCAGTTAAGGGCTGCACCGTCAGGGAAAGCCCCGACTGGCTGAAACGGAGACTGCTGACTGTGGGACAACGCCCTATAAACAACATTGTAGACATTACAAACTACATCATGTTCGCCTACGGGCAGCCGCTGCACTGTTTTGACGCGGATATGATAAAAGGCGGGAAAATCGTAGTGCGGACTTTGCCGGAAGGCACTCCGTTCGTTACGCTCGACGGGGTCACTCACACACTGTCAGACGAAGACCTCGTGATTTGCAACGCGGAAGAGCCTATGTGCATTGCGGGAGTATTCGGCGGCAAAGGCTCCGGCACCTATGACACGACGAGCAACATCCTCTTCGAAAGCGCGTACTTCAACCCGACTTGGATAAGGAAAAGCGCCCGCAGGCACGGGCTTTCGACTGATTCGAGCTTCCGCTTCGAAAGAGGGATCGACCCTAACGGGCAAGTATATGCGCTTAAACAAGCCGCTATGCTTGCGAAAGAGCTCGCGGGCGGGGAAATATCCATGCAAATCCGCATGGCAAGGAAAGAAGAGCCAAAAGACTTCATCATTGACCTTGATTACGGCTACGTCGGCAGGCTCGTCGGCCAGCAAATAAGCAAGGACACGGTGAAAAACATTCTTTCATCCCTTGAAATCAAAATCATCTCGGAGGACGAGAACGGGATAAGGCTGGCGGTTCCGCCGTACAGGGTCGATGTCAAGCGCCCGTGCGATGTCGTAGAGGACATCCTTCGGATTTACGGATACAATAACGTGAAAATCCCCCCGGCGCTTAAATCCGCGATAACCGCCGAAGGCGAAACCGACCGCTCGAACAAGCTGCAGAACATTATCGGCGAGCAATTGGCCGGCTGCGGCTTCAACGAAATCATGAACAACTCCCTGACAAAGACTTCTTACTACGACGGCCTTGAAGAACACTCCGCCGACAAGGGCGTAAGCGTCCTTAATCCGCTCAGCTCCGACTTAGGAATGCTCAGACAGACCTTGCTCTTCGGCGGACTTGAAACCATACGGCACAACGCCAACCGCAAAGCCGAAGACCTGCGTTTCTTTGAGTTCGGCAACTGTTATTGTTACGACAAAACCGCCCGCCGGAACACGGACAAGCCGCTCGCGGCATACGGCGAAACCTTCCACTTGGGGATTTGGCTTGCAGGCAAGTCGAAAGCCGGGTCTTGGATTCAGGCTGAGGAGAAAGCCGACTTCTACACCTTAAAAGCGCACGTGCTGAACGTGTTCAAACGCGCCGGTCTGCCTCTCTCCGCATTGAAGGCGCAGGAGAAATTTAACGGAGAGCTGCTGGGCTCCGCCATTGTCTATACAGACCGTTCTGGAAAGCCGGCCGCCGAATTAGGATTCGTAAGGCGTGCTATTCTGCGCAAGTTCAACATACGGGACGATGTTTTTTTCGCCGACATCAACTGGACGAACCTGATGAAATTCACGGCAAAGAGCAAAGTAGGCTACACAAGGCTGAGCAAGTTCCCTCCAGTGAGCCGCGACCTCGCGCTGCTCGTCGACAGCAATGTGAAGTTTTCGGAAATAGAGAGGATAGCTTTTTCGACAGAAAAAAGACTGCTGAAAAAAGTGGAGCTGTTCGATGTCTACGAAGGCGGCAATCTTCCCGCAGGAAAGAAAAGCTACGCCGTGAACTTTATCCTTGAAGACGAAGAGCGCACGCTTACTGACGAAGTTACCAACAAAATTTTAGGCAACCTGCTCCACAACCTCGAAAGCAAGTTAGGGGCACGGCAGCGTTAAGGAAAAAGGAACAAATAAACAATCCGCACCAATGGGAAGAGCATTCGAATACCGCAAAGCCGCAAAACTGAAACGGTGGGGACACATGGCCCGCACGTTCACCAAGATAGGGAAACAGATAGCGACAGCCGTGAAAAACGGCGGCCCCGACCCCGAGAACAACCCGCACTTGCGCGCGATAATCGCCAACGCCAAGCGTGAGAATATGCCGGGCGAGAACATCCAGCGCGCCATAAAGAACGCAATGGGCAAAGACCAGAGCGAATACAAGAGCATGACTTACGAAGGATACGGGCCGCACGGCGTGGCAATCCTGGTCGATACGCTGACCGACAACCCCACCCGCACAGTCGCCGACGTAAGGTCTGTGTTCAACAAATACTCCGGCAATCTCGGAACGATGGGTTCGCTGGCTTTCCTTTTCGACTACAAATGCGTATTCTCTTTCCGCAAAAAAGACAGCATAGATATGGACGACCTTATCCTCAACCTTATCGACTACGGAGTGGAAGACGAATACGATACGGACGAAGACGAAAACTCCATAACCATCTACGGAGACCCTAAAAGCTTCGGACAAATCCAGAAATATCTTGAAGACGAGGGAATTGACGTAATCGGGGCGGAGTTCACGTACATTCCCAACGACCTGAAGGAAGTAACCCCTGAACAGAGGGAGACCATCGACAAGATGGTCGAGAAACTTGAAGAGTTCGACGACGTGCAGACGGTTTACACAAACGTGAAGCCGGAATAA
>CAZLLM010000118.1:0-5124 GCA_964560405.1 uncultured Prevotella sp. | reverse complement strand
GCCGCGCTTGCCGCAATGCAAGGCGCGTCTTAGTATTTTCGCTAACTTTACCACGTACAGCATAATAAATGTAATACAGCCATGAAAAAGACTGTCATGAAAGCGGCGGCGCTCACGGCGCTGTTGTCGGTTTCAGCGTCTGCCGCGGCGCAGCGGGCGTATGTGCGCCGTATGGAACCCGTGAATTTCTCACACGTGAAAATCAGCGACGCGTTCTGGTCGCCGCGCCTTGAAAGGCACGCCGCCGCCACCCTGCCCGTTTGCATCGAACAGATAGAGGAGAAGACCGGGCGCATGGAGAACTTCGTCAGAGCCGCGAAAGGCTCGGGCAGCCATTCGGGGATTTACTATGACGACAGCGACGTTTACAAGGCTCTTGAAGGCATGGCCTACGCGCTTACGGTGAGGCGCGACGCGGAGCTGGAGCGCAAAGCCGACGAGTGGGTGGACAAGATATGCGCCGCACAGCAGCCCGACGGTTACCTGAACACCTATTACACGCTTACGGGGATAGACAAGCGATGGTCTGACATGACAAAGCACGAGATGTACTGCGCCGGACACTTGATTGAGGCGGCGGTGGCTTACAAGAACGCGACCGGGAAACGCAAGCTGCTTGACGCGGCGGTGCGCTTCGCCGACCACCTCATCTCGACATTCGGCCCAGGAAAGCGCCACTGGGTGCCGGGACATGAGGAGATAGAGCTTGCGCTTGTGAAACTGTACGGCGAGACGGGGCAGGAGAAATACCTCGCGTTCGCCGACTGGCTCATCGGCGAGCGGGGACGCGGGTTCGGGGCGTATGGCGGCAGCCTTGCGTACGACCAGGACGAAAGACCTGCCGACAGGCTTTACAGCATCTGCGGACACGCGGTGAGGGCGATGTACCTGTTCTGCGGCATGGCCGACGTGGCCGCCCTCACAGGCAACAAAGGCTACGCCAACGCTCTCGACAGCCTTTGGGAAGACGTTGTGGCCCGCAATATGTACATAACCGGCGGCATCGGCTCGTCGGGGGAGAATGAAGGCTTCACCGTCGATTACGACTTGCCCAACGAGCGGGCGTACTGCGAAACGTGCGCCTCCATAGGAATGGTGTTCTGGAACTGGCGCCTCAACCTCATGACGGGAGACTCCCGTTACGCCGATGTGCTGGAACGCGCCATGTACAACGGGGCATTGGCGGGCGTGTCGCTTTCCGGCGACAGGTTCTTCTACGACAATCCGCTTTATTCCAGAGGCGGGCATCACCGGCAGGAATGGTTCGGCACGGCGTGCTGCCCGAGCCAGATGTCGCGTTTCCTCCCGTCGGTAGGCAATTACATTTACGCCCTTTCCGATGACGCCCTGTGGGTAAACCTTTTCATTTCGGGCCGCGCCGACATTCCCGCAGTCTCGGGCGGGGACATCAGCGTAACGCAGGAAACGCGCTATCCTTGGGACGGGGAGGTGAGCGTCACCCTCAACAGCCGCCTGCCGGTGAAGCAGATGCGCATACGCATTCCCGGCTGGGCAAAAGGCTGGAAGGTTAAGGTGAACGGGAAGGAGCGGAAAGTGCCGGTTGACAAGGGCTACGCCGTAGTGAGCCGCAAATGGAAAGCGGGCGACCGCGTCACCCTCTCCCTGCCTATGGAAACGCGCGTGACGGCCGCCGACCCGCGTGTGAAAGAAGACGTGGGAAAACGCGCCGTAGAGCGCGGGCCGCTCGTGTACTGCATGGAGCAGACGGACAACACCGCGGATGTGGACAGCGCGCTGATAACGCCGCGCACCCGGTTCGGCTTCGCCTTCAATCCGCGCCTGCTCGGCGGCGCGGGCGTCATAACGGCGGAGGACGGCGGCTCGCGCCTGACGCTTGTGCCTTATTATTCGTGGGACAACCGCGAGGCCGGCAAGATGGCCGTCTGGCTGCGGTATGAGGAATGAACGGGCGGATTGCGGCGCGGCGGCGGGGCGCAGATGATAAGGCGTCTTCGGAAACGCCGCGCTTTCCGGCATCCCGCATGCCTCGCGGGGGAAGGTTCGGCCTACGCTTTCCCTAACTTTGCGATTTCCTTTTCCAGAGCCTTTTGCGTCGCCTGCGTGGCCGGGACAAGGGGGAGGCGCAGCGCGTTGCGTATCTTGCCTTGCAGGGCGAGCAGAGCCTTTATCCCGGCGGGGTTCCCGTCGGCCGTCATCAGCCTGTAAAGGTTGCCCAGCCTGGCGTGCGCCGTCAGGGCCTCGCTTTCCCTGCCCGCGAGGCGCGACCTGACCATGCCGGAGAACAGCGCGGGGCAGGCGTTCCCTATTACCGACACAACGCCCGCCGCCCCCATGCCGAGCATTTCATACGTGGAGGCGTCGTCGCCGCTCAGCACGTCGAATCCGCGGGGTTTGCCGCGCAGGATGCCGCCCCACTGGGCTTTGTCGCCCGACGCCTCCTTCACGGCGACGATGTTCTCCGCGTCCGAAGCGAGGCGGAGCACGGTGTCGGCGGATATGTTCACGCCCGTCCGCGACGGGATGTTATAGAGAACGACGGGCAGGGGCGACACGGCCGACAGAGCCATGAAATGGCGGTAGACACCCTCTTGCGGCGGCCTGTTGTAAGACGGCGCTGCCGAGAGGATGCCGTCCGCTCCCGTGAAGTCGGCGTTTTTCACCGTCTCGACGAGCCTTGCGGTGCAGTTGTCGCTCATCCCCAGCAATACGGGCACGCGCCCTTTCGCCGCTTCCGCGACCGCGAGCCTTATCCCGCGGCGCTCTCCGGGCGTGAGGCACGGGGTCTCGGCGGTGGTGCCGAGAACGCACAGGAAGTCCGCGCCGTTTTCTATCAGGCTGTCCGCGAGCCGCGACAGCGCGGCGTAATCAACGGAGCCGTCTTCGCTGAAAGGCGTGACCAGAGCCACCCCCATGCCGCGGAAAGGATTTGCTGTCATTTGTCAAAGAGAGTTTCGGGTAGTTGTGTCCGGGTTTGAAAGGCGCGCCGCTTCACTCTTCGCCCACCATCGCGAGGAACTCCCGCTCCGGGACAATGGGGACGCCGAGCCTGCGGGCCTTTTCGAGCTTCGCAGGCCCCATGTTCCCGCCGGCGAGCACGAAGGATGTCTTCGAGGATATGCCGCCTGTCTCGCGGCCGCCGTTCCGCGCTATGATGGCTTTGTACTCGTCGCGCGAATGCCGCTCGAAAACGCCGCTTATCACTACGGTCTTTCCTGCGAGGGCGGCGGAGGCTGGGGCGGGGGCTTCGCTTTCTTCGCGCATCTCCATCTGCACGCCGGCTTCGCGCAGGCGCCGCACATGGGCGAGGTTCTCCCCGTCGCTGAAAAAGCCGCGTATGCTGCGGGCTATTGCGGCTCCCACGCCCGGCACGGCGGCGAGCTCCTCTTCCGAGGCGGCCGCGACTGCTCCGGCCGAGCGGAAGCTCTGCGCCACGGCGCGGGCGACCACCTTCCCCACGAAGCGTATGCCGAGGGCGTAAAGCACCCTGTCGAAAGTCACGGCGCGGCTGTCGCTTATCCCTTTTATTATCTTCATGGCGGAACGCTCGCGCGCGCCGCCTTCGCCGCTGATGTCGCCTGCGGTGAGCCGGTACAGGTCGGCCGCTTCGCGCACAAGGCCGCGCCGGAAGAAGTCGTCCACCGTTTCGGGGCCGATGGAGCTTATGTCCATAGCGTCGTGGCTGATGAAGTGTTCGATCCTCCCCTTTATCTGCGGGGGGCATGACTTGGCGTTGGGGCAGTAATACGCCGCCTCGCCCTCGCAGCGCACGAGCGGCGCGCCGCATTCCGGGCATCGGCTGGCGAACTCCACCGGCTCTCCGCCGCCGCGCGCGGAGGGCTCGACGCCTACGATCTGCGGGATTATCTCGCCCGCCTTTTCCACGTAGACGGTGTCGCCCTCATGGAGGCCGAGCTTGCGTATCATGCCGGCGTTGTGGAGCGAGGCGCGCTTCACGACAGTGCCCGCCAGAAGCACCGGCCTCATGTTCGCCACGGGGGTCACAGCCCCTGTGCGCCCCACTTGGAAGGTTACTTTTTCGAGCACGGTGGCGGCGCGTTCCGCCTGGAACTTGTAGGCTATGGCCCATCTCGGCGTCTTGGAGGTGTAGCCCAGCTGCCGCTGCTGCGCGAGGTCGTCCACTTTGAGCACTATCCCGTCGGTGGCGACGGGCAGCTCGCGGCGCTTCTCGTCCCAGTAGCCGATGTATTCGTAGACTTCGCCGAGCGTGGAGGCCACGCGCATCGCATCAGACACTTTGAATCCCCATTCCGCCGCCTTCCGCAGGTTGGCGTAATGGCTTCCGGCGGGCAGGCTTTCGCCGAGCATATAGTAGAGGAATGAGTCGAGCCCCCGTTCTGCCGCGACCGCGGGGCTTTTGCTTTTCAGCGTGCCCGATGCGGCGTTGCGGGGGTTGGCGAACAGCGGCTCGCCTTCCGCCTCCCGCTCGGCGTTGAGCCGCCTGAAGCTGTCCCACGGCATGACGACTTCGCCGCGCATCTCGAAGCTGTCGGGGTATCCTCCGCCGATGAGTTCCAGCGGGACGGTCTTTATGGCCCGCACGTTTGCGGTGACATCGTCGCCTTTCTCGCCGTCGCCCCGCGTCACGGCGCGCTCGAGCCTGCCGCGCCGGTATTGGAGCGAGACGGAGAGGCCGTCGAACTTGAGCTCGCAGCACAGCCGGAATGGCTGCCCTCCCAGCCCTCCGCTCACGCGCTCGTAGAAGGCCGCCACGTCGTCGCGGTCGTAGGTGTTGGCGAGCGAGAGCATGGGGTACTTGTGCGCCACCTGCGCGAAACCGCCGTCAAGGTCGCTTCCCACGCGCTGCGTGGGCGAGTTGGCGTCGTAGAGTTCTGGGTGCGAGGCTTCGAGTTCGGAGAGCTCGCGCATGAGCCCGTCGAACTCCCGGTCGCTCACCGTGGGGGCGTTCTTCACGTAATACTCGTAGTTGAGCCTGTGCAGTAGGGCGCGCAGCCCGGCTATCCTTTGTCGGTCGTCCATAGCCCTTGTCCGTTTTGCGGCAAAGATAGCGAAAGGCGGGGGCTGCGGCAAATGAAAGGCCTGTTTTGTGAGGCGGGCGCGCCGCCCTCCGCGGCCGTCCCGCGCCTGCCCCGCGGCGGCTGCACGGCTGTTCCGCGGGGCGTT
>CAZLLM010000117.1:0-5130 GCA_964560405.1 uncultured Prevotella sp. | reverse complement strand
AAAACGGAAAGGTTTTGCGGGGACGGGCGGAAAACGGAACGGGCGGAGGCAGCTTTCCGGCGGGTGGCAGGGCGGCGGTTTCAGCGGGTTGCGGGGGTCTTTGATGCGGGGGCTTTCAAAGCACTTCGTCTACGGGGATGTCGTGCGCTTCGACGGGTATCGCATCGAATTTCTGGAAACAGAAGCACAAGCCGACGGTGGGGACGCCTGTTTTCTTCAGCTCCGCGAGCAGTCTGTCGTAATAGCCGCCCCCCCGCCCGAGGCGGTTGCCCCGGCGGTCGAACGCTATGCCGGGAATGACGGCGAGGCCTATTCGCCCGTAGTCCGTGAACGCCGCGCCCTCAGGTTCAAAAACGCCGGACGCTCCGCGGCGCAAACTGTCCTCCCCATTGTAAATCCGCAGTTCCAGCACAGGGCCGACGACGGCGGGCAGGAGTATCCGCTTCTCATTGTGGCGGCGCAGAAGAGGCGCGGTACTGACTTCGCCGGGCAGGGAGCGGTAGAGCAGGACAGTTTGCGCCGCCCTGAAAAGCGCGTGACTTTCCAAACGGCTTGTTATCTCTTCCGACATCAGCCGCAGAACCTCACGGGAGCGCAGGTGCTTCTGCGCGGCGACCGTCCTGCGGATTTCATCCTTTGACGGCATCATCGCTTGCGGCCTTTTTCCCGGGGGCTTCGGGGAAAGACTTGCCCTCGTTCATGATGCTGACAGCCTGATGTACGCAAGGGTCATCGGAATTGAGGAAGCGGTTGAGCGCGTCGCGCCCCAAGAGGTCGTCGATTATGTAAGCCGTGAGGTATCGTTCAAACAGGCTGTGTGATTTCTTTATCAGTATGTTGCGGCGTTGCAGCCCGTTCTTCTCGGCGTAGGCGGCGAACTTGTCTACTATCTTCTGCTTTCTCAGGAAAGCGGCCGTCTCCTGCCAGTCGCTCATTGACGAAAGCTCTTCGCGGTTGCCGTCAGTGTATATATAGGCGTATTTGGACAGCAGGCCGCTCATTACGGCTTCCTTGAAGTAGGAAGTCATGTCTTCGTTCTTTTCCGGCACGAAGACATCCGGCGTAATGCCGCTTCCGGCATACACCGTGCGCCCGAGGCGGGTGAAGTATTTCTTGCCGCCTTCCTTTATGCTGTCGCGCGACTGGAGCTCCCCTCTGTTTATGCGGTTTAATATGTCCATTTCGTATTCTTCCTGCTTGCCGGGCACGTATGGCTTCTGCACGCAACGGCCTGAAGGCATGTAATAACGGGCTATCGTAAGCCGGAGCATACTTCCGTCCCGAAATTCAACAGACTCCTGCACGAGCCCCTTGCCAAAGGTTCTTCGTCCTACTATTGTGGCGCGGTCGTTGTCCTGCATGGAACCTGCGAATATCTCGCTTGCGGAGGCGCTCGCTTCATCCACCAGCACTATGAGCGGAGTGCTCTGGTGGGAGCCCCGGCCGTCGCTTACGAAATTCTCACGCGGAGAGTGCCTGCCCTGCATATAAAACACCAGACGGTCTTTCGGGAGGAACTCGTATGCCATCTGTATCGCCGGCTGTACGAATCCGCCGACATTCCCCCGCAAGTCGACCACAAGGCGCGTCGCTCCTTCCTGCCCTAACTTGGCCATCGCCACGAGGAACTCGGGGTACGTCGCATCGGCGAACTGGTTGACTTTTATGTACCCCGTCTTGTCGTCAAGCATATAGGCGGTCTCGATGCTTTTTATAGGTATGTCATCGCGGCGGATAGTGAAATCAACAGGCTTCCGCACCCCGCGGCGGATTACGCTGATTTTCACTTTCGAACCCTTCGGCCCTTTCATGCGCTTCATCGCCTCGTCATTCGTCACGCCCTTTCCCACAAAAGGCTTCCCGTTTATGGCCACTATGCAGTCGCCCGCCCTGATGCCTGCCTCCTTTGACGGTCCGCCGCTGACGGCTGTAACTACCCTTATTGTGTCGTCGATTATTGTGAACTGCACTCCGATACCGGAGAAGCTCCCTTTGAGTTCCTGCATTGAGGCTTCCACGTCTTTCGCTTCCGTGTACGTGGAGTGCGGGTCGAGTTCGCCGAGTATTTTGGGCAGAGATTTTTCGACGAGGTCTGTCATATCGACCTTGTCGACGTACTGCGCGTCGATTATGTGGAGCAGGTCGTTGAACTTATTGTTTGAAGTGTTTATTATGCTTAGCCTGTTGCCGACGAAGCGGTTGGCGTAAAAGCTGCCGATTGCTATGCCTCCCGCCATGCAACAGGCGGCAATCAGCGGCACAAAGCGTGAAGAACGGTTGGAATTCATTCTATGTCTGATGTTGTTTTTCGCGTTTCCGCCCGGCTGGATGTTCCGGCTCAGGAGAACGGCTTTTTCCTTGCGTAATAGGGTATAACCTTTTTATGTCAGAGATGTTTTCTTTGAGCTTGGGAATTTATGCGGAAACGTATTTATAACATAGATTGTGTGTTTTCAGCGACCGCCGTCCAGCGGCAGCCGCTTCGCCTCTATGCCGGCGCGGCGAAGCAGGTTAGCCCCGTCTTCTATGCGGTAGTCCTCGCTGTAAACCACGCGGCAGATGCCGGCTTGTATTATCAGCTTAGCGCATTCAATGCAGGGGGCGGCGGTAACGTAGAGCGTAGCCCCGCCGCTGTTGTTGCCAGAACGCGCAATCTTGGTGATGGCGTTTGCTTCGGCGTGCAGCACGTAAGGCTTCGTTACGCCGTTCTCGTCCTCGCAGACGTTTTCGAACCCGGAGGGCGTGCCGTTGTAGCCGTCGCTTATTATCATCTTGTCTTTCACAATGAGAGCGCCCACCTGCCGACGACGGCAGTAGGAATTTTCCGCCCAGATACGCGCCATACGGAGATATCGCATATCTAAATCGTACTGTCTTTTTTCCGCCTGCGTCATTAACAATGTGTCAGTCTTGCTGCGCTGTTTCTTCCACTCCGGCGGCCGGCTCGTTGTTTGCCGCACCGTCTTTTATTCCGTCGCGGCGGAGCATTGCGTCAATCGAAGGCTCTTTGCCGCGAAAACGCCTGTACAGCTCCATGGGCGGCTCAGTGTCGCCTTTGGAAAGTATGCATTGGCGGAAACGCCCGGCCGTTTCGCTTGAGAAAACACCGTGTTCCTGAAATTCGCTGAAAGCATCCGCCTCAAGCAGCTCCGCCCATTTGTAACTGTAATACCCGGCAGCGTAGCCTCCCGACATTATATGAGCGAACTGCACGGCTGTGCAGGTGTTCTCGACTGCGGGCAGGATGCGCACATATGCCGTAGCCTGCCGCTCCAGCTCCTCGATGTCGCCTTCAAAGGGCTTGTCTATGGTGTGACACGCCATATCAAGCAGCCCCAACTCTACTTGGCGCATTGTGTCGCAGGCCACGTTAAAATTGCGGCTGCACACTATCTTGTCGATTAGTTCTTTCGGCATCGGCTCGCCCGTTTGGTAATGTACAGCGAAAGTTTTCAGGAAATCTTTTTCCGTGGCGAAGTTCTCCATGATTTGCGAGGGCAGCTCCACGAAGTCCCACAGCACGTTTGTCCCGCTCAACAAGCGGTAGGTCGTGTCGGACATCAAGGCGTGGAGTGCGTGTCCGAATTCGTGAAGGAAAGTGGTTACCTCGCCGAGCGTGAGCAGCGAGGGGCGTTCCGATGCGGATGGGGTGAAGTTTGCGACTATCGCCACGCAAGGCCTGTGGTTTTCTTCGCCGTGTATGTACTGCCGGCTGTAAGTTGACATCCACGCCCCGCTTTGTTTCCCTTTTCGCGGGTGCAAATCAAGATAAAGCGCACCGAGCCGTCTGCCGTCCGCGTCGTACACGTCGTATGCGCTTACCTTGCTTGCATAAGCGGGCATCCTGCGGTTAATCCTGAACTTGATTCCATAGAGTTTGAAAGCCAATCGGAAGATGCCGTTCTTCACTCTTTGCAGCTCGAAGTAAGGGCGCAGCGTTTCATCATCTATGCCGTAGAGCGACTGTCGGAGTTTTTGGGAGTAATAGGCGAAGTCCCACGGCTGGAGGCTGAAACCTTCGCCCTCTTCCTGCCTGGCGTATTCTTCTGCCGCGCTCACCTCTTTTTTCGCCTTATCATAGTAGTGCCGTTTAAGGTCGTCCAACAGTTGGTACACGTTGCCTGTGTTTTCGGCCATACGTTCTTCAAGCGCATAGTCGGCGTAGGTGTTGTATCCGAGCAGCTTCGCTATTTCCATTCTCACGTTCAAAATGTCGCGGCAGACACCGACGTTGCAATCCGCTCCCTCCCGCAAGCATAGTCCGTTGCGTGCGATGTACAGTTCACGCCGCAAATCTCTGTCTCGGCAGTATGTCATCATCGGCCTGTACACCGGCTCGTCAAGTGTCGCCGCCCAGCTCTTTTCTCCGTTTTCAAGAGCCGCCGCGGCCATCGCGGCACACACGGTGTCAGGCACGCCTTCAAGTTTGCCGGGGTCGGTGATATTGAGTACGTACTTTTTCCGCGCATGGAGCAGGTTTGTCTGGAACTGCACCGATAGTCGTGCGGCTTCTTCTGTAAGCCTGCGGAAAATGTCCCGCTCCCGGGCTTTCAGCAATGCTCCGTGCCGTATGAACTCGCGGTATAATTTCTCTGTAAGGCGGCGTTTTTCCGGCGTAAGCGCCATACGCTGGTTACGGTAAACATATTTCACGCGCATGAACAGGCCATGGTTGAGCATTATGTCGTTGCTGTGCGCCGCCAGCGCTGGCGCGAACGTCTCAGCAAGTCTTTCCTTCTCGCTGTCGGCGGTTGCAATGAGCTGGTTGTAGAAAACATCTGTAACGCGCCTCAGCAGCTCGCCCGCCGAATCGAGTTTATCGATTGTATTCGCGAATGTCGGTCGCGAGGTGTTGCACGCTATGGCGTATATTTCGTCGTTTCCCTCTTCTATGCCTCGTTCTATCGCGGCGGCGTAGTCGTCGTTTTTTATGACATTGAACCGTGGCGTTGGCGAGCCGTCCATGAACAGTTCCTTAACATCTTTTTTAGCGCGGCCTTTTTGTGCAATCATATTCGCGTCTCTATTATGTCAAAGCCTTTATTTATTACGTGTGCAAAAGTAGTGTTTTTGTTTTTGAATGTGAAAACATCTGGCGCGGCTTTGCCTTTTTTAACTTTATTTATTCAT
>CAZLLM010000116.1:0-5155 GCA_964560405.1 uncultured Prevotella sp. | reverse complement strand
TCTGCCCTTCCAGCCTGCGTAAAGCGACATCAGCTGCCGCAGGCCGTAGGCTTTCATTCTGTCGTGGTATAAGACATCGGCCGCCAGGCGCAGGAGGTTTTCCGCGCCGTCCGCGGAAGACCCGATGATGGAGCGGACGTTCATTTTCAGCTTTTCGAGGACATCCTCGTCCACATAGCCGTTAGAATCTATCAGGTCGCGGAAGAGGGCGTAGTCTTCTATCGTCTGCAGATGACTGTCCGAAACAGTGAGGGAGCGCGTCCCCGATGCGTTCAACCGTATTTTGTACATGGCATCAAGTTGTGGCTTCCGCGGCTGCGCACAGAGCGGCCGCCGCGGTATCGCAGCTGCGGCTGCGCGGCAAATATAGCCATTTATCCCGTTTCCGCAAGGCTTCCATTACGGGGCGCGGGGCTTGGCGGCATTCTTGAAAGCAGGCCGCCGTCGCAAGCGCGCCGCATGCGGAGCGGACGGCGTTTTTGCCCGGAAAATCGTATTTTCGCGCAAGGCGCACACATCCGCCCGCCGCGGGACAATGACGCCCGGCAAAGCGGAGAGGGACAGCATCATGGATTTTCCACAGACGGATGACGGAATACGGGGCGACGAGGCGCACGGGCGGTTTCTCGCGCCCGAATGGCACGAGCAAAGCGGCGTGGAGATAGTGTGGCCGACCGCCGAGACCGACTGGGCGGACACGCTCGGCGAAGTCACGGAAACGTACCTGCGCATAGCCCGCGAAATCGCGTCGCGGGAACGCCTTCTGGTAGTGACCTCCGACCCGGAAAAGGCAAGCACCTTGCTCAAAGGCCGGACGGACACCCGGACGTGGGGCAACATTACGGTAGCGGAATGCGAAATAAACGACACATGGGCCCGCGACACCGGCTTCCTGACGGTGCTGGGGCGGGACGGCACGGAGCTTTCAGATTTCGGCTTCAACGGCTGGGGAAACAAGTTCGAGGCCGGAAAGGACAACGCCGTCAACCTCCGCCTTTACAACGGAAGGCATTTCCGCGGCACTTACGTAAGCCGCAAGGATTTCGTCCTCGAAGGCGGCTCTATCGAAACGGACGGACGGGGGACGCTGCTTACTACCGAAAGCTGCCTGCTCGCGCCCAACAGAAACCCGCATCTGAGCAAATCAGGCATAGAAGCAAGACTGAAACAGTACTTCAACGTATCGAAAATACTCTGGCTCAGGCACGGGCGCCTGCAAGGCGACGATACCGACGGGCATATCGACACGCTCGCCCGCATGTGTCCGCAAGGGAGAATAGCATACGTGAAATGCTGCGACCCCGATGACGCGCACTATGAAAGCCTCGGCCTGATGGAGAAAGAATTACAGTCGTTTGTGCAACCTTCCGGCGAACCTTACAGGCTCGTCCCCCTGCCTTTCCCGAAAGCCGTATGCCTGCCGGGGAACGGGGGCGGCGAGGGAGAAAGGCTGCCGGCCACCTACGCCAACTACCTCGTAATAAACGGGGCCGTACTGCTGCCTGTTTACGGCCAGCCGGAAAACGACGAGAAGGCCGCGAGAATCCTTAAGAGCATCTTCCCCCGGCGCAAGATAGTGCCTATACCCTGCCTGCCTCTGCTCCGGCAGCACGGCTCGCTGCACTGCTCCGCGATGCAGTTCCCCGCAAACGTGATGCCGGAACCGGATAAAGACAAAAGCGCACAATAGAAAACATGGATACAATCGGAACATAGTTACATCGAGCATGGAAAGCAAAATACTGAGAATCGGGCTTGTGCAGCAAGCCAACTCCGCTGACATACGGCAGAACAGGGAAAAGTCGCGGCACAATATCCGCGAACTTTCCGGCAAAGGCGCGCAGCTCGTAGTGCTGCCGGAATTGCACGACACGTTGTATTTCTGCCAGACGGAAGACGTGGATAACTTCAGCCTTGCCGTGCCTGTTCCCGGCCCGGAGACAGAGTTTTATTCAAGGGCGGCCCGCGAATGCGGCATCGTGCTCGTAACGTCGCTGTTCGAGCGGCGGGCTGCCGGCATCTGCCATAATACAGCCGTAGTGTTCGAGAAAGACGGCGGCATCGCAGGCATTTACCGCAAAATGCACATACCCGACGACCCCGGATATTACGAGAAATTTTATTTCGCCCCCGGCGACACAGGCTTCAAGCCTATCAACACGTCGGCAGGCAGGCTCGGCGTTCAGGTTTGCTGGGACCAGTGGTTTCCTGAAGGCGCGCGCCTTATGGCTTTGCAAGGGGCGGAGCTTCTCGTGTATCCTACGGCGATAGGCTTCTCCGACGATAGCGAAGAGGAACGCAAGCGGCAGCGCGAGGCGTGGATTGCAGTGCAGCGCGGGCACGCCGTGGCAAACGGGCTGCCTGTCGTTTCCGTGAACAGGACAGGATTCGAGCGAAGTCCGGAAGGGAGCGGGAAAGGCATCGGTTTCTGGGGGTCGAGCTTCGTCTGCGGGCCGCAGGGAGAGATGCTGGCGCAAGCCGCACAGGACAAGGAGGAAAACCTTCTGATTGAATTGGACCTTTCCCGCACTGAGCGCGTAAGGCGCTGGTGGCCGTTTTTCCGAGACCGCAGGACAGACGAATTCGGCGGCCTGACGGAGCGTTTCATAGACACAAAATAATGGCAGGCCTTTGACGGATGAAAAACGTGCTCATCCTTGTCGGAAAGACAACAGATCCTCACCTGAAGGCGCTTCTCGAAAACTACATTTCGCGGATTGCGCACTATGTCCCGTTTGAGGTGAAAATCGTTCCCGCAGCGAAAAACACGCCGCGCCCTGCCTTTGAAAACCAGTGCGCCGCAGAGGGCGAAGCCGTAAAAAGGCTTCTGCAAACCGGCGACCGGGTGATCCTGCTCGACGAGCGCGGCGAAGAATGCAGTTCGGCGGAGTTCGCCGGCAGACTGAAACGCTTGTGGCAGACAAGCGCAAAACGCATAGTCTTCGTCGCAGGCGGTCCTTACGGCTTCTCGCCCGCGGCGAAGGCGGCCGCAAGCGGATTTATGTCGCTCTCGAAAATGACGTTTTCCCACCAAATGGCGAGGGTGATTTTCGCGGAGCAGTTTTACCGCGCCCTCACCATAATAAAAGGCGAGCCGTATCACCACGGATAACTGAAACGCACTACGACAGGCAAGTGGTCGCTGAACCCGCCCCTGTACCTGTATCCGTGGTAAGTGCGCGAGGGGATGCGTTCCCCGTCTGTCTCAGCGAGCAGGAAGTCAGGCGCGAATATGCTGCAGCGACCATAGGAGGTGCGGAATCCCGTCTTCCCGTCAATAAGGCGGCCGTTCACTATGAAATTGTCGAGAATTTCCCACTTCCCCTTGTAATAATATGTGCCTTTCACCTGTTTGCCTGCCGCCTTTCCCGACATCAGGTTATACAGGCCGTCCGCACTGGGGCTGCTCGCGTCGCCGCGGAGGCTCTCGGCTCCAAAGCCCCGCGTCAAGACCTCGCCCTCCGGAGTCTCGTTGAAATCGCCGGTTATTATTATGTTCGCATTCCCCCGCGCAAGCATTATGGAATCCGCCTTGCCACGTATCTGCCTGGCTACCCTCATCCTGTAATCACGGCCTTGCTTCCGCCTGTCAAGCCTGCTCGGAAGATGGCATACGAACACGTCCGCCGTGTCGCCGGAAAGCGTCATGCCGGTTACGTGAAGCACGTCGCGGGTCTTCTTTTTCGGCAGGCCACGGAAATCCGGCCGTATGCTTTCGTGGGAAAGCACTTTGAAAGTCTGTGGGTTGTAGACAAGCGCGACATTCATCCCGCGGACATCATCGCTATGCGTTATCAGGTATTCGTACCCTATCCAGCGCAGAAGCCCTGTCCGCATAAGACATGTCATGACGGTGTCGTTTTCCACTTCGCACAATGCTATGACATCCGGAGGCGCAAGCCCCCCCGCCGCGGCTATCACCTTGCCTATATTTCGCACTTTGGCGTGGAATTTCTTCCAGTTCCACGCTCGCGGCGCCGACGGGGTGAAGTCGTCGTCCCCCTTGCCGCCGTCGTCAATGGGGTCGAACATATTCTCGGCGTTCATCTCCATGAAACAAAAAGACCGCTGGGCGGGCGAATCCTCGCAGGCGGACACGGCAAGCGCGGCCGTCAGCAGCATTAGCGGCGTTTTGCGGTTCATTCGGCGTTCCGGCGGTTTTTATGCCGCAAAAATACTTCCTGTACGGCAATTGCGCTAATTTTGAAGCCTGTTTCAACAATTCCCCGATGACGGCCGGAGAAAACAGGCGGCCGAACAGGGCAGACCCTTATGCGAAAGTCCGGCATCTTGCTGTTCTGCGTTTTGACACAGGCCTTTAACACGGCGGCTGCGGACGGAGACGTGATATACAGCCCCGAAGATTCAACAGAAATAGAGAAATGGCTCTCGGAAGCCCCGCCCGGGGAAAGCGCGCGCGGGCTGACATTGTTTTTCGCGTACAAGATGGCCGGCCGCCCCTACGTCGCACACACGCTCGAAGCGGGCGATGAAGAGTGCCTAATAGTGAACGTCAGGGAACTGGACTGCACCACTTTCGCGGAAAGCTCCGCCGCGCTGGCGATCACCGCCAGGCAAGGGGGGAAACGCTTCGCCGACTACTGCGGCGTGCTGCGCGCGCTGCGCTACCGCGGCGGAATAACTGACGGCTACCCGTCACGGCTGCATTATTTCTCCGAATGGATAGCCGACAACGAAAAGAAAGGCCTCGTTTCCGACTTGGGAAAAGAGAAAAAGCCTCCCTTTACGGCAGTGCAGGTGATAGACGCCAGCTTCATGTCGTCCAACCCGCAACACTACAAGCGTTTGAAAAACGACACCGCAATGACCGGCAAAATACGCGAAATGGAAAAGTCAATCAGCGGGAAGCAGGTCAGTTACATCCCCAAACACATGCTCAGCAAAGGGGAAGGCACAACTTTGGGCGTTGTGAAAGACGGCGACATCATCGCTTTAATAACCAGCAAGAAAGGATTGGAAATAAGCCATGTAGGAATCGCCGTGTGGCAAAACGGCAAGCTGCATCTGCTCAACGCTTCAAGCATTCACGGCAAAGTAGTCCTCGATTCCCAGACCCTGTTCGAATACCAGAAGAAACGGAAATCCCAGCTTGGCATACGGGCGGTCCGCGTGAACTGACGGCATCCCGCGCCGC
>CAZLLM010000115.1:0-5162 GCA_964560405.1 uncultured Prevotella sp. | reverse complement strand
GGTCTTGCTTACGCCGGATGCGATGCGCGTTCTCCCGTTACCGCGACTTTATGTGTGCTTTATGCCCGTGTCAGGTGATTAGCCTATTTTGTCGTAAACAAAACCGTATTCCTCCACTTCCTTGCGCTCGTAAATGTTTCGCCCGTCAATTATCACGTTGCCTTTCATCGTCTGCCGGAGCGTTTTCCACGAAGGCATACGGAAAACTTTCCATTCCGTTACGAGCAGCAGCGCATCCGCTCCTTGCGCGGCCTCGTACATGCCGTTGCAGCAAACCACCTTGCCGCCGACACGCCGTCTGCATTCGTCCATGGCTATCGGGTCGTAGGCATGTATAGCGGCGCCTGCTGCCGAAATCCTGTCAATCAGCACGAGAGCCGGAGCTTCACGCATATCGTCTGTATCTGGCTTGAACGAAAGCCCCCACATCGCTATCGTCTTGCCCTCTAAGCTACCGCCAAAACGTTTCATCAGCTTGCGGTAAAGTACGGATTTCTGTTCTTCGTTCACCGCCTCCACAGCTTTCAACACACGCATTTCGCAGCCGTTCTGTTCAGCCGTCTTTATAAGCGCTTTCACGTCTTTAGGAAAGCAGCTGCCGCCGTAACCGCATCCGGGGTAAAGGAATTTCCGGCCTATTCGTGTGTCGGAGCCAATGCCACGGCGCACCATGTTCACATCAGCACCTACCACTTCGCACAAATTGGCGATGTCGTTCATGAAGGAAATGCGCGTCGCCAGCATGGAATTGGCGGCGTACTTTATCATCTCAGCACTCGGAATGTCAGAAAAAATCATACGGTCGCCACTCATCATGAAAGGCTTGTAAAGGCGTGTCATAACCTCACGCGAGCGGACGCTTTCCGTTCCGACTACGATTCGGTCGGGCGACATGAAATCTTTTATTGCTGATCCCTCCTTGAGAAACTCCGGATTGGAGGCCACATCAAACTCCACGTCAACGCCGCGCTTGTCAAGCTCGGCTTGAATGGCTGCTTTCACCTTGCATGCTGTGCCTACGGGAACTGTACTCTTTGTCGCTACAACGAGATACTTGCTGATGTTCTCGCCTATCGTCTTTGCTACCGCGAGTACATATTTCAGGTCGGCACTGCCGTCCTCGTCGGGCGGCGTTCCGACTGCCGAAAACACCACCTCCACATCTTCGAGAACAGAAGCCAGGTCTGTGGCGAAATGCAGGCGGCCTGCGGCAGCGTTCTTGCGTACCAGATATTCCAATCCCGGCTCGTATATGGGGATTATCCCATCTTGGAGCTTCGTTATCTTCCTTTTGTCGATGTCAACACATGTGACGTTTACGCCCATCTCGGCGAAGCACGCCCCTGTTACCAAGCCTACGTACCCTGTTCCGACTATTGCAATGTTCATTGATTAGTTTTTTGAATATTAGAAGTACCCGTGAATTAAACAAGACTTTTTTACAGATTATAATATCCGCGAAACCAGCGGACAGTCTTTTCTATTCCTTCACTTACCGGCGTGTTCGGGCGGAAACCCGTGTCGGTCTGCAAGTCGGCGGTGTCGGCGAAAGTCCGGCACACGTCACCCGGCTGCATGGGCAGGAAATTCTTCTCCGCCTTGCATCCGGCGGCGTTCTCTATGGCTTCGATAAAATCCATAAGCTTTACGGGGCTGGAGTTCCCTATGTTGTACAGGCGGTACGGGGCGGGCGAAGAAGCGGGGTTGGGGCTGTCTGCATTCCATTTGGCGTCAGGCTTTGGAATGCGGTCTGCAATGCGCACGATCCCCTCCACAATGTCATCGATGTAAGTGAAATCACGCAGCATCTCCCCGTTGTTGAACACGTTTATCGGACGGCCGCGCAGGATAGCGTCAGCGAAAAGGAACGGTGCCATATCCGGCCGCCCCCATGGGCCGTAAACCGTAAAGAAACGCAGCCCTGTGCACGGCAAGCCGTACAGATGGCTGTAAACGTGCGCCATGAGTTCGTCGGCTCTTTTTGTGGCCGCATAGATGCTTACCGGATGCGCAACGCCGTCGTGTTCGGAAAATGGGACTTTACCGTTCAAGCCGTAAACACTGCTAGAACTAGCATAAACAAGGTGCTTCACGCCAGCGTTGCGGCAGCCTTCCAGAATGTTCAGGAAGCCGCAAATGTTGCTTTCTACGTAGGCGTGAGGGTTTTGGATAGAATAGCGCACCCCTGCTTGAGCCGCGAGATTGATTACCGTGTCGAAATTCCCGCCGGCAAAGAGACTCTGAATCTCCTCTTTGTCTTCAAGGTTCATCCGCACGAAGCTGAAATTTCCGTACTTGTCGCTTCGCTCCGGCTCGTTCCAGCTTGCACCGTCCTTTATGTTTATTCCGAGGAAGCCAAGCCTGCCGTACTTCAAGGACGTATCGTAGTAGGCGTTCAGATTGTCAAGCCCGACAACCCTGTCGCCGTGTTCCAACAGGCTCTTGCACACAAACGAACCGATGAATCCGGCCGCGCCGGTTACGAGAACTTCTTTCATATCATTCTATACTGACTTCCTCTTGGCTGCCTCTTACACACAAACTATTATGCTTTTAGATTCACCATAAAACGCCGCAGACACAAGCTTCCGCCGCCCGAAAGCCTGCGGCAGTTATCCGATTGTCAGGAGGACGGCTCCCTCCATGACGGAATCTCCTTTGCTTACAGCCACAGACGTTACCGTGCCGTCGCATTCGGCGCTGATGTTGTTCTGCATCTTCATGGCTTCAAGCACTACCACAGTCTGCCCTTTTTTCACGGCGTCTCCGACAGCCGCTTCTACGGAGATTATCACTCCGGGCAGCGGAGCTTTCAACGGCATGCCTTTCCCCGAAGCCATAACAGTCGCCTGCGCTTCTCCCGTAGCCTGCGGCGCAGAGGAAGCCCGGACGGGAGCGGCGGGAGTCACGCTTTCCGTCGCCGGAGAAACCCCCGACACAGGGGGGATGCCTTCGCCTCCTTCGCCCTCCATTTCCACGTTGAGAGAGATCCCGTTTACTGTAACATTTGCGTTCTTGCCGTCAATCTGGTTGATAGCCACATCGTAAGTCCGGCCGTTTATGCGGTACTTGTATTGTTTCATTGTCTTGTAGTTTGAAATCCGGTTTAATGTTATTTGTTTACGGCGTTGAAGCCAAGATAGTACTCGTTCCATTGGGTGTGTCTGCCTTCGTAAGTGATCACGCCGCTCTCCTCATCGTGCACGACCGCGCCAAGCGTTTCGTGCACGGCAAGCGCGACTGCCGCGAGCATCTCCTCAGTGCAGCCGTCAGGGAGCGTGATGTCCCCCGCAGTGGAGGATATTTGCGCGACAGTCCCCGCTTTTTCGTCAATCGTGACGGTGAGTTCGCCGGAATTTGTCCGGTATTTGTATGTTCTCATGATTTCCCGTTATTGTTCCTTGAATATTATTCGCGGCATACATCCGCACATGCCCGCTGCGCAGGCCGCGCCTGCGGCGTTTGCACCCACGCAGCAGAGTTATTGTTTATAAAGGAATGTTGCCGTGCTTTTTCGCAGGCCTTGTCTCACGCTTGCTGGCCAGTTGCGCTAACGCGCGGCAGATGCGGAAGCGCGTGTTGCGCGGCTCTATCACGTCGTCTATGTAGCCGTATTTTGCAGCCTGATACGGGTTGGTGAACAGGTCGTTGTATTCCTTTTCCTTTTCGGCGAGGTAAGCCTTGGGGTCTTCTCGCGTTCCCGCTTCCTTCGCGTACAGTATGGCTGCCGCGCCGCTGCCGCCCATTACGGCTATTTCCGAAGAAGGCCATGCGTAGTTGAGGTCGCCTTTCAGCTGTTTGCAGCTCATCACGATGTGCGAGCCGCCGTAGCTCTTCCGCAGAGTGACAGTCACTTTCGGAACGGTAGCCTCACCGTAAGCATAAAGAAGTTTCGCCCCGTGATCTATCACGCCGTTATACTCCTGCCCTGTGCCGGGAAGGAAGCCCGGCACGTCTACCAACGTAACAAGGGGAATGTTGAACGCGTCGCAGAAACGCACGAAACGCGCCCCCTTACGGCTGGCGTTGCAGTCGAGAACGCCGGCGTAGACGCACGGCTGGTTGGCTATCACGCCGACGCTCTGGCCGTTGAAGCGGGCGAAGCCCACTATTATGTTGCGCGCGAAGCCGGCGTGCACCTCGAAGAACTCCCCGTTGTCCGTTATCGCGCCTATCACCTTGTACATGTCGTAGGCTTGGTTGGCGTTATCGGGAATTATCTCGTTCAGCAGATCTTCTTTCCGGTCAACAGGGTCGCCGCATTCCGTGCGCGGGGCTTCCTCCATGTTGTTCTGGGGTATGTATCCGAGCAGGCGCCGCACTAACCCGGCGGCGTCCTCCTCTGTTTTCGCCGTGAAGTGCGAGACCCCGCTTTTCGAAGAATGCACCGAAGCCCCGCCCAAGTCTTCTTGCGACACGTCTTCGCCCGTAACGGCCTTCACCACCTTAGGCCCCGTGAGGAACATGTACGACACGCCTTCAAGCATGATGACGAAATCGGTAAGCGCGGGGGAATAGACCGCCCCCCCGGCGCAAGGGCCGCTGATTACGGAAATCTGCGGAACGACGCCGGAGCTTTCTATGTTGCGCTGGAAAATGCTTCCGAAGCCGGCAAGCGAGTTTATCCCCTCCTGAATGCGCGCGCCGCCGGAATCGTTTATCCCTATGCACGGCGCGCCCATTTTCAGCGCCATGTCCTGCACCTTGCATATCTTCTCGGCCATCGTCTCGCTCAGAGAGCCGCCGTTCACGGTGAAATCCTGCGCGAACACGTAGACCAGACGGCCGTTTACCGTTCCGCTGCCGGTTACCACCCCGTCGCCGAGATACTGTTTCTTCTCCATCCCGAAGTTCGTGCAGCGGTGGAGCTTGAACATGTCCATTTCCTCGAAGCTGCCCTCGTCAAGGAGGAGCGCGATGCGTTCCCGCGCCGTGAGCTTCCCCTTGGCGTGCTGTTTCCCGATGGCTTTCTCGCCCCCTCCCAGGCGGGCTTGGGCGCGTTTCTCTACCAATTCCCTGATTTTCTCGGTCTGTAAGCTCATTATTTGTATTGTTTTTTGTGATAAAAAGCCGTACCCTTCGCGCATACAGGGCGCGCACGGCCGTTGCAAAGGTAATAAATTTACACTTGATACCGAAAGAGCGCGGCGCCTCAAAGCCCC
>CAZLLM010000114.1:0-5196 GCA_964560405.1 uncultured Prevotella sp. | reverse complement strand
CGCGGCGGCGGTTTCAGCGGATGGCGGGTTGCGATGTTTCCGGCGGGCCGCAGCCGTTGGAAAACGAGGGCGGATTTCGCGCGGCATTCTGAAAAATATGGTTTTGTTTAGTTTTATTAATCATTCTCGTTTGGCAGCTTCAATTCCAATGGGCTAATTTTGCAACGAGTTGCAGGTATGAAATTTAATAACGACAGACATTCATGAACAAGTTCACCAAGTGGGGCATTGTGGCGGCCGTTGTTGCAGGCTTGTCGTACATAGGCGTGAGGAATTTGGCTCCGCATGAAAACAAAGAGCTTAAAGCCGCTCCGGACGGCAGAGGCGGCGCGAAGGACAACACTTTGCAGGTGAAAGTGGCGGTGCTTAAACAGCGGCCGCTGCGCGATGCCATTGACGTAAGCGGCAGCCTGCTCCCCGATGAGGAGACCGATCTGTCGTTTGAGTCGGCGGGTAAGATTACGGCGATATACTTTGAGGAGGGCTCCCGTGTGAAGGAGGGGCAGCTGCTGGCGAAAATCAACGACGCCCCCTTGCAGGCGGAGCTGCGCAAGCTTGAGGCGCAGCTGCGGCTGACGCAAGACCGCCTGTTCCGCCAGCGCGCGCTGCTGGAAAAGGAGGCGGTGAGCAAGGAGGCCTTTCAGGAGGCGGAAGCCAATCTCTCGTCGCTGAACGCGGAGATAGACATGGAAAAGGCGGAGATTGCCCGCACGGAGCTTCGCGCGCCTTTCGACGGGGTTATAGGCCTGCGGCAAGTCAGCCTGGGCGCTTACGCCACGACTGCCACCACCATCGCCACACTCACCAAGACGGCGCCGCTGAAGCTGGAATTCAATGTGCCGGAACGCTATGCCGGGATGCTGAAGCCCGGCGCGGAGCTGGAGTTCACTGTGGAGGGCGACCTCACGCCGCGCGCGGCGAAGGTTTACGCCACAAACTCGCAGGTGGATACGGACACCCGCACGTACACCATCCGCGCCCGTTATCCCAACAAGTCGGGCGAACTGGTGCCGGGACGTTACGTCAGCATCAACCTGACGGCCCGGGAGTACCCTAACGCCATCGCCGTACCCAGCACTGCGGTAATATCGGAAATGGGCGTAGACAAGGTGTTCCTTTACAAAGGAGGAACGGCGCAGCCCGTGGAGATTACGAAAGGGCTGCGCACCGACGCGGAGGTGCAGGTAGTAAAGGGGCTGTCGGCGGGCGACACCGTCATCACGAGCGGAACGATGCAGCTCCGCACCGGGCAGAAGGTGGCGATAAGCCGCTGACCGGCGACGCTCTGGGGGGGCCGCCTCGCGGCGGACTGACTGCATTGACCTACAATAACAAGCACACTCGGCAAGACACGCTGGCGGCGGCTTCCGCCGACCGCCGCGCCTGCGCTTGAAATACAATACGCAAGCTCATGAACATATCAGAACTTTCCATACGCCGCCCTGTGCTGGCGACGGTTTTCACGCTTGTAATCCTGCTTTTCGGCTGCATCGGATACCTTTACCTCGGTGTGCGGGAATATCCTTCGACGGACAACCCGATAATATCGGTAAGCTGCTCGTATCCCGGAGCTAACGCCGATGTAATAGAGAACCAGATTACAGAGCCGCTGGAACAGAACATAAACGGCATTCCCGGCATACGCTCGCTCACGAGCACAAGCCAACAGGGGCAGTGTTTTATCATTGTGGAGTTCGAGCTGTCTGTTGACTTGGAAACTGCGGCCAACGATGTCCGCGACAAGGTGTCGCGTGCGCAGCGCAACCTGCCTCGCGACTGCGACCCGCCTACCGTTTCAAAGGCCGACGCCGATGCGATGCCCATTATCATGGTGGCCATACAGAGTGAAAAACGCTCGCTGCTCGAACTTAGCGAAATCGCCGACCTTACTGTGAAAGAACAGCTGCAGACAATCCCCGAAGTGAGCAGCGTTTCCATTTGGGGCGAGAAGCGCTACTGCATGCGCCTCTGGCTTGACCCTGTCAGAATGGCGGGGTACGGCATTACGCCTATGGACGTGAAGAGCGCGCTCGACCGCGAGAACGTGGAGCTGCCCTCCGGGAGCATCGAAGGGAATACCGTAGAGCTCAGCATTCGCACGATGGGGCAGATGCACACCACAGAGGAGTTCAACGACCTTGTGGTCCGCACGGACAAAGGGCGTGTCGTCAAGCTCAGCGACATAGGGCACGCAGAGCTGAGCCCGCGCGACCTGAAAAGCTACATGAAGATGAACGGCATCCCCATGGTGGGCGTGGTTGTCGTCCCGCAGCCTGGCGCGAACCACATCAACATAGCCGACGCCGTACGCACGCGCATGAAACAGATGGAGAAAGACCTGCCCTCCGACGTGAAATATGAATACGGATTCGACAACACGCGCTTTATCCGCGCATCGATAAACGAAGTGAAGGCTACGGTTTACGAAGCCTTTGTGCTTGTGATATTGATTATATTCCTCTTCCTGCGCGAATGGCGTGTAACGCTTGTCCCCTGCATCGTCATCCCGGTGTCGCTTATAGGCGCGTTCTTTATAATGTATGTGTGCGGGTTCTCGATAAATGTACTGTCCATGCTGGCCATTGTGCTGGCCGTCGGGCTTGTGGTGGACGACGCGATAGTGATGACGGAAAACATATATGTCCGGATAGAGCGGGGGATGACCCCGACGGCAGCGGGCATAGAAGGAGCGAGGGAGATTTTCTTCGCTGTGGTTTCCACGACTATTACGCTTGTTGCCGTGTTTTTCCCGATTGTGTTTATGGAGGGGACTACCGGGCGCCTGTTCAGGGAATTCAGCTTTGTGATTGCAGGCTCGGTGATCATCTCCGCCTTTTCCGCGCTCACGTTCACGCCCATGCTGGCTACGAAGCTGCTCGTAAGACGGGAGCGGCCTAATTGGTTCTACCGCAATACGGAGCCTTTCTTCGATGGCCTGAACAGAGTGTACGCCAAAGCTCTCGCGGCGTTTCTGCGGCGCAGGCGGGCTGCTGTCGCTATAATGGCCGCGGCAGTCGGAGCAAGCGCGTATATGTGGACACTCATCCCGTCGGAAATGGCGCCTTTGGAAGACCGCTCGCAGATTACAATACGTACGACCGGGCCGGAAGGTGTCACGTATGAGTTCATGAGGGATTATACCGAAGAGATAAATGCGCTGGTGGATTCCATAGTTCCCGATGCGGAGTTCATAACGGCCCGCGTGTCTTCGTCATCGGGTAATGTGCAGATAACCCTTAAGGATTTGGGCGACCGCGATTACACGCAGATGGAAGTCGCGGAGAAGCTGACGCGGGCGGTGCAGACGAAAACGGACGCCCGCTCGTTCGTACAGCAGCAGTCCACTTTCGGCGGCCGCCGCGGGGCGATGCCCGTGCAATACGTTCTCCAAGCCGCCAATATCGGGAAACTTCAGAAAGTGCTGCCCGGATTTATGGCGAAAGTCTACGACAGCCCGGTTTTCAGAATGGCCGACGTGGATTTGAAGTTTTCAAAGCCGGAAGTCAGACTCAGCGTGAACAGGCAGAAAGCGAACATGATGGGAGTAAGCACACAGGCGGTGGCGCAGACCTTGCAGTACGGGTTGAGCGGGCAGCGCATGGGTTATCTTTATCTTAACGGCAAGCAATACGAGATTGTCGGCGAGATAAACCGCCAGCAGCGCAACGACCCTAACAATCTCAAGGCGATTTACGTGCGTGATGAAAACGGGAAAATGGTGCAGATGGAAAACCTCGTGGATTTAACGGAAGACATAGCCCCCCCTAAACTTTACAGATACAACCGCTTCGTTTCGGCTACAGTTTCAGCGGGCTTGGCGGAGGGCAAGACCATCGGGGACGGATTGGACGAAATGGACAAAATCGCGAAAAGCACGTTGGACGACACTTTCCGCACGGCTCTTGCCGGCGACTCCAAAGAATTCCGCGAAAGCTCCTCAAGCCTCATCTTCGCATTTTCGCTGGCTTTGCTGCTCATCTACCTGATACTGGCGGCGCAGTTTGAAAGTTTCAAGGATCCTTTCGTCGTAATGCTTACGGTGCCTCTCGCGATTTGCGGCGCGCTGATATTCATGCTTGCAAACGGACAAACGATGAACATTTTCAGCCAGATAGGGATAATAATGCTCATAGGCCTCGTCGCCAAGAACGGGATTCTGATAGTGGAGTTCGCGAACCAGCGCCAGCAGCTGCATGGCGAGGACAAGCTCACGGCGATAAGCCGCGCCGCGGCCCAGCGCCTGCGTCCTATCCTGATGACGAGCGCCTCCACCATATTGGGCCTGATGCCTTTAGTGTTCGCCAGCGGCGAGGGGGCTAACGGGCGGATTGCCATGGGTACGGCCGTTGTCGGCGGCATGGCTGTTTCCACATTCCTTACGATGTTTATAGTGCCTGCCGTTTACACATACGTTTCAACAGACCTTACGCATAAAAACAAGAAAGAATGATGAACCGCGGTATTATATCCCTCTGCTGCGCCGCGCTCCCGCTTCCGGCATTCCCGCAAGCGATGTCGCTTCAGAGCTGCATCGAAAAGGGGCTGAAAAACAATTATTCCTTGCGTATAGTAAAGAACGAGGAGCAGATGGCCGCCGGCAATGCTACGAGGGCGAATGCGGGCTATTTGCCGACCGTCGAAGCGCAGGCCGGCTACGATGCGTCCCTTGACAGCCGCGACACCCGTGCGAGAGATACGGGCGGTGTGAGCAGCGAGAGAAATACTGTGAACCACAGTGCCAACGCAGCGTTGAACGCAGAATGGACTGTCTTTGACGGATACAAAATACAGACGAATTTCCAAAGGCTCAGAGAGCTGAAAGCCCAAAGCGAAGTGCAGACGCGCATGGCTATCGAGGACTATGTCGCCGGACTCGTTTCAGAGTATTACAACTTCGTGCAGCAGAAAATACGGATGCGCAACTTGCGGTACGCCGTCTCGCTTTCCAAGGAGCGGCTGAGGATTGTGCAGGAACGCTGGATTACAGGCAACAACTCCCGTCTGGACTTGCAGCAGGCGCTGGTCGACTTCAACGCCGACAGCGCGCAAAGCCTTAAACAGACGGAAAGCCTCGCCTCCTCGCGAATAAGGCTGAACGAGCTGATGGCGGAAAAGGAGGTGAACGAAAGGCTCGACATACGCGATACGATGATAAACGTCGAGTCTTCCCTTTCATTTGACAGCTTGTGGGCAGCG
>CAZLLM010000113.1:0-5200 GCA_964560405.1 uncultured Prevotella sp. | reverse complement strand
TCGCCACGCAGTTTTACGGCAATCCGTCGCAGCAGCTCAAGCTCGTGGGCGTTACCGGGACAAACGGAAAGACCACGGTGGCTACGCTGCTCTATGGCATATTCCGGCAACTCGGCTGCAAATGCGGTCTGCTCTCTACGGTATGCAATTACATTGATGGCGAGACCGTGCCTGCCGACCATACTACGCCCGACCCGGTGACACTCAACCGGCTGCTCGGACGAATGGCCGACAGTGGCTGCGAATACGCCTTTATGGAAGTAAGCTCGCATAGTATTGTGCAGCGAAGAATCGAAGGACTTGAATTCGCCGGCGGAATTTTCACGAACCTCACGCGAGATCACCTTGATTACCACAAGACTTTCGCCGCTTACCGCGACACAAAGAAAATTTTCTTCGACCGCTTGCCCTCGACTGCCTTTGCCGTCACCAACCGCGATGACAAGAACGGCATGATAATGACACAGAACTCGGCGGCGGCCGTCAAAACGTATTCCGCAAGAGCAATGGCTGACTTCCGTGCCCGATTGCTCGAAATGTCTTTCGAAGGAATGCTTCTTGAAATAGACGGACATAAGGTGAGCCTGCCTTTCGTGGGGAAATTCAATGTGTCAAATCTGCTTGCCGTCTACGCCGCGGCACGGATGCTTGGACGTGAGCCAATGGAAATACTAACAGCCCTAAGCACACAGCACAGCGTGGCAGGGAGGTTCGAAACTTTCCGCTCGCCATCAGGATATACGGCTATTGTCGACTATGCGCATACACCCGACGCGCTTGTAAACGTACTTGACGCGATACATGAGGTGCTGAAAGAAAGCCGCAGCGAAAGAGGCAAGGTAATAACCGTATGCGGTGCTGGGGGAAACCGCGACAAGGGTAAGCGCCCGCTTATGGCAAAGGAAGCAGCTGAACGCAGCGACCACGTTGTAATTACGAGCGATAATCCTCGTTTCGAAGACCCTGAAGCCATCATAAATGATATGACAGCAGGACTTATACCCAGCTTGCAAAAAAAAGCGATTATCGTAACCGACAGACGCAAGGCCATACAGACGGCCTGCACGATGGCAGGCAGGGGCGACGTTGTCTTAATTGCCGGAAAAGGACACGAGGACTATCAGGAAATAAGGGGCGTTAAACACCATTTCGATGACCGTGAGGAAGTGTGCAAGGCTCTCGGCCTGAAATGGCACGTCGGCGACAGACGGCACGTCGCAAGTTGAACTAACGGCAAAGAAATGTCATGCTGTACTATCTGTTCCGCTTCTTCGAAGATTTCGGCGTGCCGGGTGCAGGCTTGTGGTCGTACATATCTTTCCGCTCCCTGCTGGCTTTCATGCTCGCGCTGTTAGTGTCGGCGTGGTTTGGGCAACATTTCATAAAATATATGCGCCGCCGCAACCTCACCGAAACACAGCGTGATGCGGATGTCGACCCTTTCGGAGTGCAGAAGACAGGCGTTCCCTCTATGGGGGGGATAATAATAATCGTGTCAGTACTTGTGCCGTGTCTCCTCTTCGGACGGCTGCGCAACATATATATGCTGCTTATGCTCTTGACCACAGTGTGGCTCGGAATGCTCGGCTTCCTTGATGACTACATAAAGGTTTTCAAGCACAATAAGGACGGCCTGCACCCAAAGATAAAAATATTCGGGCAGGTGATACTTGGCCTCGCTGTAGGGCTGACGCTTTACGCCAGCCCCGATGCCGTGATAAGAGAGAATATCACGAAAACCCGTGTCGCCGACAACGCCGAAGTAACGATACACAAGAGCGAACCGATGAAATCCACAGTTACCACTATTCCTTTTTTCAAGAACAACAACTTGAGCTACACAGAAGTCATGTCGTTCTGCGGCTATTGGAAGAACGCCGCCGGGTGGCTGCTTTTCGTCGTCGTTACGGTGCTTGTGATTACCGCGGTGTCAAACGGCGCAAACATCAACGACGGCATGGATGGAATGACGGCGGGGAACTCCGCAATCATAGGGCTTGTGTTGGGACTGTTCGCCTATGTGTCAAGCCACATCCAGCTCGCAGGTTATCTCAACATAATGTATATTCCCGGCTCGCAGGAACTGGTGATCTTCGCCTCCGCTTTCGTCGGGGCGATGATAGGCTTCCTTTGGTACAACGCCTATCCCGCGCAGATATTCATGGGCGACACCGGAAGCCTTGCCATAGGTGGTGTAATCGGCGTGTTTGCCATTATAATCCACAAAGAGCTGCTTCTGCCTTTGCTCTGCGGGGTTTTCTTCGTGGAAAGCCTCAGCGTGATCCTGCAAGTAGAATACTTTAAGCTGGGCAAGCGCAAAGGAACGAAGCAGCGACTTTTCAAACGCACGCCCATTCATGACAATTTCCGCGTCCTGCCTTCGCAGCTTGATTCTTCCTGCCGATATGTGTTCGGCAATTGGCCGCGCAGCGCAACGCACGAGAGCAAGATAACGGTGCGCTTCTGGATAGCGACGGTTCTTCTTGCCGCCCTAACGATAATAACTTTGAAAATAAGGTAAACAAGAAAAACGGAACAATGAGCAAGATAGTTGTTTTAGGAGCGAAAGAGAGCGGCGTTGGCGCGGCTGTGCTGGCGCAAAGCAAGGGTTTCGACGTGTTCGTCTCCGATGCTGGTGTGATTCAGCCCAAATACAAGGCGATGCTCAACCGGTACGGGCTACGCTGGGAGGAGGGAAAGCACAGCGAGGAAATACTCTCGGCCGCAGAGGTGGTGAAAAGCCCAGGAATTCCCGATGATTCGCCGATAATGAGGAAAATCCGTGCGAAAGGCATCAGCGTGATAAGCGAAATAGAGCTTGCAGGCCGCTATACCAATGCTATGATGATTTGTATAACCGGAAGCAACGGCAAGACCACTACGACTTCCCTCACGTACCACATACTCAAGTCGGCAGGCTACAACGTAGGCCTTGCTGGAAACATAGGCCGAAGCCTCGCCCTGCAGGTCGCTGAGGAGAATTTTGACTATTACGTTATAGAGCTTAGTTCCTTCCAACTTGACTATATGTACGATTTCCGGGCCGATGTAGCCGTGATCCTCAACATAACTCCTGACCACCTCGACCGATATGGCAACAATTTCCAAAATTATGTTGACTCCAAAATGCGTATTCTGCGCAACCAATCGCCCGACGACGCTTTCGTCTATTGGATGGACGACCCTGTAATAAAGAAAGAACTGAAAAAATACGACATAAAAAGCCGCGTCTGCCCCTTTTCCGCAATCAAGAAGGCAGGGGCAATCGCTTACATCGCCGATGACAAATACGAAATAGAATACCCCGCGCCTTTCAATATGGAACAGGAGGAGCTTTCCCTCACCGGACGGCACAACCTGTATGATTCCCTTGCGGCGGGCGTAGTCGCGAAGCTCGCCGGCATACGCAACGAGGACATACGCCGCAGCCTTTCCGATTTTCCAGGAGTGGAACACCGTCTGGAACGTGTCGTCAAGGTGCGCGGAGTACTCTACGTCAACGACTCCAAAGCCACCAACGTTGACGCCTGCTGGTATGCGCTTGAGAGTATGACCGCGCCCACAGTCCTCATTCTCGGCGGGAAAGACAAGGGCAATGACTACGAGCCGATAAAGGAGATGGTGAAAAAGAAGTGCCGTGCGCTCGTCTACCTCGGCGCCGACAACGCGAAACTGCATCGCGAGTTTGATTCTTTGGGGCTTCCCGTCGCCGACACGCACGATATGCGGACGTGCGTCGCAGAATGTTACCGCCTCGCGCGCCCGGGCGACACAGTTCTGCTCAGTCCCTGCTGCGCCAGTTTCGATTTGTTCAGCAATATGGAAGACCGCGGCCGGCAGTTCAAGGACGCTGTAAGAGCCCTGTAAACACAGAAAGGTATGGGAAAGATAAGCGGCCTTTTCCGCGGCGACAGGGTGATATGGACAGTGTTTTTCGCGCTGTGCCTCGTTTCCGTTGTAGAGGTTTTCAGCGCCGTGAGCACTCTCACCTATAAAAGCGGCAGCTTCATAGAGCCGATACTGCGCCATGTCGTATTCCTCGTTATCGGACTGCTCATCGTCTTGGTCGTACACCGTGTGCCGTGCCGCTACTTCAAGGCAATAATGCCCGTCGGCCTGCTCTTCTCTTTCGCCACTCTGATTTGCCTCTTCATGGGCTGGGGCGTGAGCGTGAACGAGGCGGTGCGCTGGTTCAATGTGTTCGGAGTTCCCATCCAGCCGTCCGAAATAGCGAAAGGAACGCTCGTTATCACCGTGGCTTACATTCTTTCGTCAATGCAGACAGAGAACGGAGCCGACAGGCGCGCCATAAAATACGTGCTGGCGTTCACTGTGGCGATATGCGGGCTCATTCTGCCGGAAAACTTCTCCACTGCCGTGATACTGTTCGGCGTGATAGTGCTGATGATGTTCATCGGCCGTGTGCCGCTGTCGCAGCTCGGCAAGACGCTCGGCGTAATCCTCCTGTTCGGAGGCCTTGCAATCGGCGCCTTGTTTTCCATATCCGACAGCCAGGCCGACTATATCCGCGACCACATTGGGGGAGGCGCGCGCGTCCCGGTATGGCGCGATCGCCTTGTGAAGCATGCGCAGGAAAAGCCCGTCACCGAAATGTCGCCCGACAGCTTCGACATCTTCAACAATGCGCAAGTGGGGCACGCCAACATAGCAATCGCCTCATCGGATATAATAGGTCTGGGCCCCGGCAACTCTGTGCAGCGCGACTTTCTGAGCCAGGCGTACAGCGACTTCATCTATGCGATAATAGTCGAGGAACTCGGACTCGCAGGCGCGGTGTTCGTTGTGCTGCTGTACATCGTGCTCCTCTTCCGCGTGAGCTACATCGCCAAACGGTGCGACAACAGCTGCTTCCCCTCGTTCCTCGCAATGGGGCTTGCGCTTCTGCTGGGATGCCAGGCTATGGTAAACATGCTCGTAGCCACAGGCATCGCGCCCGTCACAGGGCAGCCGCTGCCTCTCATCTCGCGCGGCGGCACGTCGACGCTTATCAATTGTGCGTACATCGGCATGATACTCAGCGTGAGCAGGCATGCAAGGCAGCGCGACATGATGCGCGAAGAAACCGCCGCCTGCGGCGCGGAAGCCGGCGGCGGGAACGGCGGAAGAGGAGAGCGCGATGTCCCGCCCGCCGAACAGACGGCAAAGGAAATAGAGGCTGGGCGGTTCGACTAAACGCCGC
>CAZLLM010000112.1:0-5231 GCA_964560405.1 uncultured Prevotella sp. | reverse complement strand
AAGGCGTTCTTGCTTGGGGCACAGGAGCATCGCCGCATTTGGCTTGGCATTGGCGGGGATGGGGAGGGATGCATTGACGCGGTTAGCGGGGAAGAAGCCGTCGGACATAAGCAAAGCCCCGGCGAAGAACCTGCGGCCGGAACGCGGTGCCGCATCCGCTGGCTGCCGGAAAGCGCGCGACGGAGCCGCAGCTGCTGACGGAAGCGGTTCAAGGCAAGGCGGGAGCTTGCACTGTTGAAGAATATGAAGGTATGATCCGGCGTTTTCCGGCCCGCTTCCGCCGAAGAACGAGACGCTGCTCTGAAAGTCTGAAAATGACGGCGGCACCGCTCAAATCATTGACGGTGAGAAATGAGATGACACTTATGCAATGTCGCTGATATCACATTTGCAATACGCGGCCGGAAGCGCGGCAAACCGTACATTTATGCAAAATCGTTATATTTGTGCATAAACGGAAACACCCGGGCAATGGCAAGCGATACGGCTACTCCGATGATGCAGCAGTTCCAGCAGCTGAAAGAGCGGCATCCCGACGCGATCATCCTTTTCCGCTGCGGCGATTTCTACGAGACCTACTTTCAAGACGCCGTCGCCGCCTCTTCCGTGCTGGGCATCACCTTGACGCACCGCAGCAACAAGGGTTACGCCAAGAACACCGAGATGGCGGGCTTCCCCCATCACGCGCTTGACACGTATCTGCCGCGCCTTATCCGCGCCGGCTACCGGGTGGCCATTTGCGATCAGCTTGAAGACCCCAAACTCGCCAAAAGCATAGTCAAGCGCGGCATTACCGAAATAGTAACCCCGGGCGTGGCTCTCGGCGATAACGTGCTTTCGGCCAAGGAGAACAATTTCCTCGCCGCCGTGCATTTCGGGGACGGTTCGATCGGCCTTTCCCTGCTCGACATCTCAACGGGCGAGTTCCTTGCCGCAGAGGGCCAGACAGACAGCATAGACAAGCTGCTCGCCAACTTCGCGCCTAAGGAGGTGCTCGTGATGCGGGGCAGGCGCGACAAATTCACCGCCGCCTTCGGCAAATATTATGTGTACGAGCTTGACGACTGGGCGTTTGTAGAACATACGGCGCGCGAGAAACTCCTGAGGCATTTCGGCGTCCATTCGCTGAAAGGCTTCGGTATAGACCATATGCGCAACGGCGTAACCGCCGCGGGGGCTGTGCTGCAATATCTCGCCCTGACGCAGCACAACCTTACGGGGCACATAACGACAATCCAGCGCATAGACGAGGAAAGGTACGTGAGGCTCGACAAATTCACGGTGCGCAATCTCGAGATAGTCGCCCCCATGAACGACGGCGGCAGCTCCCTGCTTGACATAGTAGAGCGCACGGCCACGCCGATGGGTGAGAGGCTGCTGCGAAGGTGGCTGCTTTTCCCATTGAGTGACATAAAGCAAATAGAGGCGCGGCAGGGTGTTGTAGAACACTTCTTCCGCGACGCGCTTTTCCGCGATGCCGTCGGCCGGGCTCTGAAAGAAATCGGAGACCTTGAAAGATTAGTGTCAAAAATCGCTGTTTCGCGCATTCCGCCACGCGGCATGGCGCAGCTGCGGCACGCTCTCGAAGCGATAGCCCCCCTGCGCGAGGCGTGCCTCTCCGCCGGCGAGGGCACTCTGCGTCAAATGGGGGAGCAGCTGTCGGAATGCAGGGAACTGCGCGAGCGGATAGCGCGCGAAATAGCGCCTGACCCGCCCGCGCTCGTCTCAAAAGGCGGGGTGATCGCCAAAGGCGTGAATGCGGATCTCGATGATTTGCGCGACATATCCCATACGGGGAAAAAACTCCTTCTGGAGATGCAGCGGCGCGAAACGGACGCGACGGGTATCCCAAGCCTGAAAATCGGGTTCAACAACGTATTCGGCTATTATCTTGAGGTGAGAAACGCTTATAAGGAGCGCGTTCCGCCGGAATGGGTATGCAAGCAGACGCTTGTGAACGCGGAACGCTACGTAACGCCAGAGCTTAAAAGCCTCGAAGACAAGATTCTCGGCGCAGAAGACAGGATACTTTCCCTCGAAGCCCGACTGTACGAGGAGCTGACATCCTACGCCATGCAGTTCATCACCCCCTTGCAGCTCAATTCGTCTGTCCTCTCCGCCATCGACTGCCTGCATTCTTTCGCCTGCGCCGCGGCGGAGCACAATTACGTGCGGCCTGTCGTGGACGAATCCGATACGCTTGACATACGGCAGGGAAGGCATCCGGTAATAGAGAAGCTCATGCCGCCGGGAGAGGAGTACGTGCCTAACGATGTGCGGCTCGACACAAGCCGGCAGCAGATAATAATCCTCACAGGCCCCAATATGGCAGGAAAGTCCGCCTTGCTGCGGCAGACAGCCTTGATAACGCTGATGGCGCAGGCAGGATGTTTCGTCCCGGCCGCCGCCGCACACATCGGGCTTGTAGACAAGATTTTTACACGTGTGGGAGCAAGCGACAACATATCAGCAGGAGAATCAACTTTCATGCTTGAAATGAACGAGGCCGCCGACATACTGAACAATATGACAGGACGCAGTCTCGTCATATTCGACGAACTCGGACGCGGAACGTCCACTTTCGACGGGATAAGCATCGCTTGGGCCATCGCGGAGTACATACACGAAGGGCCGCGAGGGCATCCACGCACGCTTTTCGCCACACACTATCACGAGCTCAACGAAATGGCGAAGCACTTCGAGAGGATAAAGAACTACAACATATCAGTGCGCGAAACAGAGGGGCGCGTTGTATTTATGCGCAAGCTCGTTCCCGGCGGCTCCGCCCATTCTTTCGGCATACACGTGGCACGGCTGGCAGGAATGCCGCCGGGCGTGGTGCGCCGCGCCGACGAAGTCCTCAAGGAGCTTGAAAACGCAAGCACGGGTGAAATCACGAAAGGCACACCCGGCATCGCTGCCCCGGACACGGAGACACAGCTCAGCCTGTTCCAGCTCGACGACCCGATGCTCGCGCAAATCCGCGACGAAATCCTAAATCTCGACATTGACAATCTCACGCCTGTTGAAGCCCTCAACAAGCTTAACAACATCAAACGGCTGTTAATAGGCAAGTGAGAAGCCGCCGGTACTGTGGCGGTCAAAACCTTCTGGCATCGCGTGAACAAATCTGGCGGGGGCGTTTCGCGGAAACATTTGCCTGTTATATGGAAATGTAATACATTCGCAAAGGCTGTCGAAGACAGCAAAGCCCGGACTGCCGCTGTGCCGGCTTCCGATTTGAGGCTTTAAGACGGGCATAACGCATTTAACCTCATAAAACCGCAAATTATGAACAAGTTGTCAGCGGCATTGTTATCTTTTGTTATCATAGTGTCAAGCGCGCAGGCGCAAAAGGAAACGTGTTACGTGAAACACGTCAGATTCCCCCAGAACGCCACGCTCGCGCAAAAAGTGGAGATTGCCGCCCGCCTCGTGCCATCCGACTCGCAGTACGGCTGGCAGCAGATGGAGCTGACAGCCTTCCTTCATTTTGGCATCAACACATTTACCGGGCGCGAATGGGGGGACGGGAAAGAAGACCCGGCTCTATTCAACCCCGCGGGGCTGAACGCGGAACAATGGATAAGGATCTTGAAAGACGCCGGCTTCAAGATGGTGATTCTGACAGCAAAGCACCACGACGGTTTCTGTCTTTGGCCGACAGCCACTACAAAGCATTCCGTGGCTTCCTCTCCTTGGAAAAACGGGCGGGGGGACGTGGTGAAGGAGCTTCGGGAGGCCTGCCGCAAATACGGCATGAAATTCGGCGTATACCTCTCGCCGTGGGATCGCAACGCGAAATGCTATGGCGACTCGCCCAAATACAACGACTTCTTCATCCGCCAGCTGACGGAACTGCTCACCAATTACGGCGAAGTGCATGAAGTGTGGTTTGACGGCGCTAACGGAGAAGGGCCTGACGGCAGGAAACAAGTGTATGACTGGGACGCTTTCTACAAGACCATCCGATGTCTGCAACCGAAAGCTGTAATGGCTGTCATGGGAGACGATGTCCGTTGGGTCGGGAACGAGAAAGGGTTAGGGCGGGAAACAGAATGGAGCGCCACCGTGCTTACGCCGGGTATTTACGCCCGTGCCGAGGAAAACAACAAGCTCTTGGGTGTCTTTAACAAAACGGAAGACTTGGGAAGCCGCCAGATGCTGGAAAAAGCGTCCGAACTGTTCTGGTATCCTTCAGAGGTGGACGTATCCATACGTCCGGGATGGTTTTACCATGAGGAAGAAGACGCGAAAGTGAAGTCGCTGAAGCATCTTTCTGATATATATTTCCAATCGGTAGGTCTTAATTCCGTGCTTTTGCTGAACATCCCGCCCGACCGCAACGGCTTGATAAACGAAGCGGATGCGGCTCGCCTGAAAGAATTCGCGGCTTACCGGCAGCGGGTATTCGCTGACAATCGGGTGAAGAAAGGCAGAAAACTTTGGAATGCCACCCCAGGCGGCGCAGCCGAATACAAATTGAAGCCAGGGTCGGAAATCAATGTCGTTATGCTTCAAGAAGACATAACGCGGGGGCAGAGGGTCGAGGCCTTTACTGTTGAAGTCCTGACTGACAACGGCTGGGAAGAAGCAGGCAAGGGCACGACAATTGGCTATAAGCGTATGCTGCGTTTCCCGGCGGTGAAAGCCTCACGCTTGCGGGTGAGGATAGACGAGAGCCGTCTGACCGCTCATGTCTGTCATGTGGCCGCCTATTACGCTCCCACTTTAGAGGAGGCTGTTCAAGAGGGTGCGCGTAACGACTTTTCCCGCGACGGCTGGAAACAAATCGCAGCCTCCCCGCTGACGATTGACCTGGGACGGAAAGTGGCCATGGGCGGCTTCACATACGCTCCGGCGAAAGCGAAGCCCGAAACGGCTTTCTTCTACAAATTCTTTGTTAGCACGGACGGCGAGGTCTGGACAGAAGTCCCCGCAAGCGGAGAATTCAGCAACATCATGAACAATCCTGTGCCGCAGACGGTGCTTTTCGGCCAAAAGGTGCAGGCTCGCTACATAAAATTAGAGGCGTCAACGCTTGCCGCGACAGCAGCGAAAGTGGAAATGAGTGAAATAGGAGTGATGGCAGCTCCCTGACGGAATCGCCGCCTGCGAATGCTTGGAACAGAAAGTCCTGCCTTCTAACTCCATAGGCTGTGTCCGTGTATTTACCGCAAGTATGGTTCCCGACACACTTTTAATATGTCCATTCTATAACTGAGATACGG
>CAZLLM010000111.1:0-5245 GCA_964560405.1 uncultured Prevotella sp. | reverse complement strand
CGGAAATCCCGTGAAACGCCGTACTGCCTTGCGCGAGGGCGGGCTTTTTATGTTCCAATGCCGGCGGGATTTAACCCGGATTTTGCCGCACGCAATCTCAGAATATGCCCGAACAGGCGGGAAGGCGGCGTTCCCCGCGGGAGCGGCTTCGCACGGCTTGGCAGGTTGGCGGATGCATGGCTTGGCGGGCGGCGGATTCAGCGTGCGGCTGGAAGACGCTTAATTCACACGAACTTGATTGCGGAAATCACGTCGGCACCGACAAAGGCGTTCAAGCGGCGCACAAGCTCCGCGCGGCGCATGAAGAGGTTGGAGCGCAGCGCAGGCGAGCGCACCTCGACGTAAAGGGTGCGGTTGCTGACGTAAGCCTTTCTCGTGTAGCCTGCCGCGGCTGCGCCAGCCACCTCGTACCAAGCGTTGGCGAGGCGGTGCTCATTGAGCGGCGTCTCCAAGCCTGCGCTGCGGAGGAAACGTCTTACTATGCTGCCGAGCTGTTCCGTGTTCTGGCGTTTCATTCCGACACCTCCCCTCCCTTTACGTTGAACAGGCGGTAGTCGCTCTCGGTTGCCGCCAGTATGCTGCCGAGCCTGGCGCGGCTGGTGTCGGTGATGAATATCTGCCCGAAGCCGTCGCCCGCCACGAGGTTCACTATCTGCGCCACGCGCCTGGCGTCGAGCTTGTCGAAAATGTCGTCAAGCAGGAGCAGCGGCGTGGTTTTGCGCCCCACACGCTTCAACAGCTCGAGCTGCGCGAACTTGAGCGCCACGAGGTACGACTTGGCCTGCCCCTGCGAGCCTTCGCGCCTGATAGGATAGCCTTCGAGCCGCATTTCAAGCTCGTCCCGGTGGATTCCGTGCAGGGAGCGTCCCATTATGCGGTCTTTCGCCCTGCCGTTTTGTATGGTTTCGAGCAGGGGACCGCGCATACATTGCGACGTGTACAGGAGTTCCACTTTCTCTTTCCCGTTGGATACAAAGGAATAATAGTCTTGGAAAATCGGGGTGAGCAGCTCCGCGAAGCCGCGGCGTTTCGCGAAAATGAGTTCTCCTTCCGCCGCCATAGTCTCTTCGAAAATGGACATTACGGAAACGTCAGGCTCCGCCGCGCCGCGCAGCATGGCGTTGCGCTGCTGGAGGGCGCGGTTGTACCTTATGAGGGAGTTGAGGTAGACGCTGTCGTACTGCGAAATCACTGTGTCCAGAAACCTCCGCCTCTCCTCGCCTCCGCCCGCCACGAGCACATAATCCTGCGGCGACACCATAACCAACGGCACAAGGCCGATGTGTTCCGCCAAACGCTTGTACGGCTTGCGGTTGCGGCAGAAGCGCTTGCGCCTCCCGGCGGATATCCCGGCCGAGACCGCCTCTTCGCTCCCGTCGTCGCTCACGTAAACGCCGTGCAAGGCCATGCTTTCCTCGCCGTGCCTGACTACCTGCGCATCAAAGGGGGCGTTGCTGCTGCGGCAGAAGGAAAGGTAGTAAACAGCGTCGAGGAGGTTCGTCTTGCCCTCTCCGTTCTGCCCGATGAAACAGTTTATCTTTTCGGAAAAAGACAGGTCGGCCTGCGCTATGTTCTTGTAGTTGATTACCGAAAGCGAAGAAATTACCATGCCACGCAATTTGTTGTAACAGCGAAGTTAGCCCTTTTCCGCTTACACACAGCGCCGGAACCGCAAAAGACGGAGGCTATGCCAAAAAAACGCGGAAAAATTTCACACATTGAAACGAAAGAACTAATTTTGTGCCGTTTATAAGGCGGCCGGCGGCAAAGCCGGAGCGCGCTTCACAGAGGGAAAAGGCAAACCAGTCGGATAATGAAAAACAGCACAGCCAGCACCAATAATGTGATGAACCGCACGGAAGCGTTCATCACCAGCCAGAAGAAAAGGATAATCATCGCCGCGGCCGCGGTAATAGCCGTAATCGCAGGCGTGTTGCTTTACAGCAACTTCGTATCGCAGCCCCGCGAGGAAAAGGCCGCGACAGCTATTGCGAAAGGGCAGGAATACTTCGCGCAAGGCGACTTCCAAAAAGCGCTCAACGGCGACGGGGCGGGCTTCCCCGGCTTCCTGTCAATAGCGAAACAATACGGCAGCACAAAGTCGGGCAACCTGTCGAACCTGTACGCGGGCATTTCTTTCGCGCACCTCGGAAAGGCCGCGGAGGCCTTGAAATACCTTGAAGAATACGACACCGCGGGCGACGCGATGATAGAAGCCGAAGCCATAGGCGCGATGGGCGACTGTTACGCCACGCTCAAACAGCCTGACAAGGCGGTTGAATACTTCAAGAAAGCCGCCGAGACCGCCGACAACAACTCCCTTTCGCCCGTGTTCCTCGTAAAAGCCGGCGAAATCCTCGAATCGCAGAAAAAGTTCGATGAAGCGGTAAGTCTGTATCAGAAAGTGAAAGACGAATACTTGCAGAGTGCCATGCAGCAGGATATAGACAAGTACATCGAGCGCGCGTCCGCAAGCAAATAGCCTTTTCATTATACTTGTTAATCATGTCAAGCAGCTCGTTCAACCTTGCTGAAAGCAGCTCCGTCGCCGCGCTTTGCGGGAAAGGAATGCGTGTCGGGCTGGTAGTGAGCGAATGGAACGGCGGCATTACCAGCGATCTGCGGGACGGGGTCGTAAAAACGCTGAAGCGGTATGGCGTGGATGAAAGCGACATCGTGATTTCCGCCGTGCCGGGAAGCTTTGAACTGGTGTACGGCTGCGCGCAATTGGCGGGGAGCGGAAAAGTCGATGCCGTAATAGCCATCGGCTGTGTCATACGCGGCGACACGCCGCACTTCGATTATATCTGCCAAGCCGTCTCCGGCGGGCTGGCGCGGCTTAACGCTGTGCAGGACATCCCGGTGATTTTCGGGCTTCTCACTACAAATAGCCAGGAGCAGGCGGAGGAGCGCTCCGGCGGCATACTGGGGAACAAAGGCGAGGAGTATGCGGTAACGGCCATCAAGATGGCGGATTTTTCCCGCGGCATTAGAAAACCGTAATGCTTGGAATCAAATGGAGGTAACCCGGAAGAAAAACGTATTGATAGATTTGACGAATTACGACTCCCTCACTTACGGTTTCGGACAGATTGCGGCAGCTTATGCGGCCGCCTTTTCGTCACTGCCGGCAGGCGAATTCCATTTTATATACCTGATGCGGCGGAAGCGCCTGCGGGATTTCGGCCCCAACGTAACCTCCGTCCCGGTGCGCTTTTATCACAAGTTCCTCCCTTTCACTCTTCCGAAAGCGGATGTGTGGCATGCGGTTAACCAGCAGCGCAAGTTATTGCGGGTAGCAGGCGGCACAAAGTTCGTTTTCACAATACATGACCTCAATTTCTTGACGAAAAAGCCATGGAAAGTGAGGAGGTATCTCCGCAAGATGCAGAATAAGGTTGATAAGGCGGCCGCAGTTACAGCCGTTTCCCGTTATACGGCGGATGTCGTCCGCCAGCATATAGACCTGAAAGGGAAGGAAATCCGCGTCATTTATAACGGGGTGGAAAGAATCGACAAATCAGAGGGGCGGAAGCCGACTTTTGTTACAGGCCGCCCTTTCTTTTTCGCTATCGGGCAAATCCGCAGGAAAAAGAACTTCCATCTTCTGGTCGGCGTAATGCGGCATTTCCCGGAGCATGACTTATACATTTGCGGCGACGCCCATTTCGCTTACGCCGAGGAAGTGCGCAGCCTGATCCGGGAGTGTCGCCTGACTAACGTTTTCCTGACAGGCGCGGTAAGCCAGGAAGAGAAAGTATGGCTTTACCGGAATTGCGAAGCGTTCTTGTTTCCCAGCGAAAGGGAGGGCTTCGGGCTGCCGGCGGTGGAAGCCATGCTGTTCGGCAAAGCCGTGTTCGCCGCAGACCGCGCCAGCTTGCCGGAAATATGCAACGGGTACGCCGTCATGTGGGAGCGCCTTGACCCTGAATATATGGCGCGGAGCATGCGGGAGAGCCTGCCGGATTTTTATAAGGACAAGGGACGCATTGAGAGAATCAAGGAATACGCGGCCTCGTTCAGCTATGAGAGGCATATAAAGGCGTACCTCGATTTGTACAGGGAGTTACTCCAGCCGTCTTAGCATCGCGGCCAGCCGCTCGTACACCTTTTCAGGAGTAATCAGGGCAAAGCGCTCTTCATAGGTCAGTGCCGCTTGCTGCCGCGGCGGAAGGATGTCGTCGGGGCAAATCCCCTCGGCGGGCACGGAATTCGAAGGCAGCCACCTTTGTTTTGAAGCCGACGGCGAGTAAACGGCGAAAGAGGGGACGCCGAGAGCTTGGGCGATGTGCCTGCTTCCTCCCTCGTTGCCGAAATAGAATGAGCAGTTGGCGCAAAGCGCCGCCAGTTGCCGCAGCGAAGCCCGTATGTCAGTCTTAATTCGTTCAGGGTGCCCCAGCTCTTCGCAGATGCTTCTGGCATCCTCTTCTTCGCGGCCACCCGGCGCATAGTTGAAAACCATCTGCACGTCCCTGTGCCTCTCCAGTATCATTTTCAGCGTGGCTTTCATGAACTCGAGGTTCCACCTCTTGTGAACGAGCTTGGCCGTAACGCCTATCAGGAACACAGGCTGCGCGAAATCGATGCCCTTCTCTTCCATATAACGCCGGAAGTCCTCCTTCTCACGGTTCGTAAGATACAGCCTGAACTCTTTCGTGTACCTCACGGGGCCGACTCTCTCCAGCGGCGACGCGAACGACAAGTCGTAATCCACCATGTCCGCCGCCCTGCCCGCGCCGCCTCCTCCAATCCGGCAGTTCAGTAGGAAGCGGGTGTACCATTTGGCGCGCCCTATCCTGAAAGGGGTTCTCAGCGAGAAGAGGGAGAACAGGAGCGTACGCACGGTGGAGCGCATATCGATGATGGCATCGTACTTGTTCTGGCGCATCACTTGCCGCACCTTCTTTATGTAAGCCGACGCAGGCTTGTTCTCGTCCCTGCCGAATGTGATGACCCTGTCGATGTCCGGATGCCCCTCGTACAGCGGGGCGATGTTCTCGTTAAGCACGAAGTGCACCTCCGCGTCGGGGAAGCTTCTTTTCAGCGTGCTGCACAGCGCGGCGGCCAAGACCGAATCCCCGATCTGCCTGAACCGTATGACCAGAATTTTCCTGAGAGGCCCCATAACAAGGCTCATGCGCTTTATCCCGCGCAAATTTAGCCAAAAAGAGCTTACGCTGGAAATGCGCGGCGCATGCCGCTAATCCATGCCGCCCGCAAAACAAAGCGCCCGCCCGTTAAAAAC
>CAZLLM010000110.1:0-5253 GCA_964560405.1 uncultured Prevotella sp. | reverse complement strand
GGCGAGGCAAGGAACAATGATGACAGCGTTCCGAAGATTACGCCGAGAATCATGGCGAATGCGAATGAGCGGATACTCTCGCCGCCAAGGAAGAATATGCAGAAAAGCACTACCAAGGTGGATATGCTCGTGTTGAGGGTGCGGCCGAGCATGGAGTTGAGTGACTCGTTGAAAATCCGTTTGAGGTCACGCTTGGGATACAGGCGGAGATACTCGCGGACTCGGTCGAAAATCACCACTTTGTCGTTGATTGAGTAGCCTACTGCCGTGAGAATCGCACCTATGAACGTCTGGTCGATTTCGAGTGAGAAAGGCATCCACCCCCAGCACAGAGAGTACATTCCTATAATGAGAAGTGCGTCTACGGTAAGCGCTGATGTGCTTCCAACGGAGAAAGCGAAATTGCGGAATCTCAACAATAGGTACAAAAATATTGCGACAAGAGCCAGAATCACACTTACAATAGCTCCGTATGTTACGTCTTTGGCTACGGAAGGCCCGACTTTCTGCGAGCTTATTATAGAGCCGCCGGAACGGTTATCGCGGTCGATGAAACGTTCAAACGTTACATATTCAGCCAAAAGACCTCCTTTTTTCAATGCGTCATAGAGGAATTTCTCGACTTGGGAGTCTACTTCGGCGGAGTTTTCGTTTATGCGGTAGTTGGTGGTTACGCGGAGCGTCTTGCCGTCCGTTCCGAGTGATATCGCAGAAGCGTTGGCATCATCGCCCACTTCCCGCTGTAATAGGGTGCGCACGGTTTCGGGGGCGACTTGTTTCTCAAACTGCACGACGTAATTGCGCCCGCCTGTAAAGTCAATGCCTTGACTGAGCCCCCTTATCAGGAACGAAGCCAGGCACACGGCAAGTACGCCGCCAAATATTGCGAACGACTTCTTATAGCTGTTTATGATGCTGAAATGCGGATCGCGCAGCATATTCTTTGATAAGTTTGTGACAAACGTAAGGTGAAGCCACTTGTCGCGATTCATGAAGTGTTCGTAAACGATGCGTGTCAGCCATACGGCAGTAAAGAACGAAGCGCACAGGCCTATGATAAGCGTTGTGGCGAAGCCGCGTATCGGTCCCGTACCAAAGTAGAACAGTATTATGGCTGTTATTATGGACGTAAGGTTGGAGTCGAAAATTGCGGAGAAAGCGTTCTTGTAACCGTCGGCAAGCGCTGTACGCACACTCTTGCCGGCGGCGAGTTCCTCTTTTGTTCGTTCATAGATAAGCACATTGGCATCGACTGCCATACCCAGCGACAGCACCATACCGGCTATGCCCGACATGGTAAGCGCAGCTTGGAACGAGGTCAGCACTCCAAAGGTGAAGAAGAAGTTTACGATTAACGCGCCGTTGGCAACCATGCCCGGGATAAGCCCGTACAAGGCACACATATAAATCATAAGCAGTATGAAAGCCACAACGCATGACGTGAATCCTTGTATGACGGATTCTTGTCCGAGCGATGGGCCTACGATGTCCTCTTGGACGATATGCGCGGGGGCTGACATTTTGCCTGATTGCAGCACATTGGCGAGGTCTTTTGTGTCTTCCGCCGTGAAATGTCCTGTAATCTGGGAAATGCCGCCGTTTATCTCGTTTTCCACGTTGGGCGCACTGTAAACAAGCCCGTCAAGCACGATAGCTATACTATGGTCAATGTTTTTCTTCGTCAGGGTAGCCCAGCGGCGTGCGCCGTCGCTGTTCATTGTCATGCTTACGCACGGGCGGTTGAACTGGTCGAAGTCGTCTTTGGAAGACACTATTACGTCCCCTTCTAAAGGTGCGCGGCCGTTGCTTTGGGTTATTCTTAAGGCATAAAGCTCGAAGATTTCCTGACGAGCGCTTATTTCCGAAGGCTTGCCACCCCAGCACAGTTTGAGGTCACGGGGGAGGATTTCCGACGCAGCCTTAGAGGTAAGCATCTTCATTACTTGCGCGGTGTCGCGGGCGAGGACATAACCTACAAGGCATCCGCTGCGTCCTTGCGCTGGCGATATTATGGAAAGGAGGGGGTGTTCCCTTTTCGTCTGCTCGTCAGTTTTCCCTTGTTTGTTTGCTTTTGCGCTCGCGCCGGCTTTTTTCAGGGCAGCCGCCGCGTTTACGATTTTGTCCGTGCTGTCCGGCTTGGCTTCTGCCGTTTTCTCCGCAGCAGTTGCAGTTTTTGCAGTATCGGCGGCTGCCGTGTTCGCGTTGTTTGACTGCGCCAGCTTGGAGTCCACAGAGGAAAGGTACGGCGTAATTATGTTGCTGTCGTATGTTTCCCAGAATTCGAGATTGGCGCTTCCTTGCAGGAGCTTGCGGACACGTTCCGGCTCTTTTATTCCAGGCATTTCCACAAGAATGCGCCCCATCTGGCCTTCGAGCGTCTGTATGTTGGGCTGCGCTACACCAAACCTGTCAATACGTGTGCGCAGCACTTTGTAAGAATTCTCTATTGCAGCGGAAACCTCGTCCCTTAATGCTTTTTCAATTTGCGTGTCGGTGCTTTTCGTTGAGACCGTGCCTTTCAATTGCTGGGTGGCGAATATTTCGGCCAAACGGTTTTTGCCTGCTAACGCCTGATAGTTCCTGACGAAAGAGGTGATGAAATCAGTCTGGGTCTCCGCAGCTTCTTTCTGAGCCTGGGCGAGAGCCTTATTGAAGTTCGCGTCTTGCGAATGGTCGGACAGATTTTTAATCACATCAGGCACGGAAACTTCAAGCAATACATTCATGCCTCCTTTTAAGTCAAGCCCGAGGCTTATCTGCATTTCCTGGCATTGTTTGAATGTGTAAGCGCTGAGCCATACTTTTTCGTTCTTTATGGAATCAAGATACGCCTGACCGGCTTTCCCCCCCATTGCCGCGGCTTTGTCAGTGTAGTGCTGCGTGACGAAAGAAAAAGACAGATAGTAGACGCATATAAGCGTAAGCAGCACGGCCACCACCTTTATGAATCCTTTGTTTTGCATATTGATATTCTGTTATTTAATTATACTCTTGCTAATTAGCCTGCAAATATACTACTTTTTTGAAATTCGCCTTGCCTTTTTCGGCTGTTTATTCGGCGGTGCGTTTCAACAGCGCGTTTATGGGATAGTGGTCGGAGCATTTTATGGAGCGGTCTACTGTCGCGTCGTATGGTTTCCAATGTTTGGAGCAGAACACATAGTCAATTCTGACGAACATTCCGTCGCTGTTGAACGAGAAGCCCGGTCCGAAGCCGCATGCCTTGTACACATCGGTCAGTGCAGTGGATATTTCGCGGCGGGAATAGGATATGGGCGTGTCGTTGAAGTCGCCGCACAAGATGATCGGGCTGTTCCCGTTTCCTTTTATGTCTTTCATTATGCTGTCTACCTGCGGGCCGCGTATTTGCGCCGCCTTGCTGAGCTTTTTCAGCAACGAGAGAACTGTTTTAGCTTCGCCTTGCTGCTCCCCCCTTACGAGGCTTTTGTAATTCTCCCGGTCGGCTTTCGTAAGGTTATCACTCTGGAGGTGGCAGTTTATGACGCGGATCGTGTCATCTCTGCCGAAAGCGACATTGAATATCCCGACTCCGTTTTTATCGCTCTTTATGGGCAATGCCTTGTGTCCGGTTATAGGATACCGGGAGAGGCATCTCAATACCGAAGCGGTCGCGTTCTGGCTGATGGTTTCTATGTAAGGGTAGCGTTTCCGCAATTTTTTCTCCAAGTCATCCCAGCCCTTAGAGCTCCCTCCTTCTTGCAGGCATACTATATCGGCTTCTGACGACAGAATGTAATCTGCAATGCGTTCGGCGTTCAGAGTATAAGCTGCGTTGTGGGAAAAATTCTTCACGTTATACGACAAGACTTTCAGGCAGCCTTTCGGCGCAGGCTGCGGTATGTTCGCGGGGCAATAGGCCGACAGGTCGCTCAGGCAGGACAAGAGGCCCGCCAGCGGCATTATGGCGCGTTTCGACTTCGCCACAGCCCATCCCGCCAGCGCGGCCACGTTGCCGGCCGCGAAGACAGGGAAGCACAGCCCCAGCACATCAAGCCACCCGTGCTTCTCCGGAGAAACGTGCGCGGAGTACGCGCTTGCCCACAAGAGCGCGACAGTCGCTGCGGTAGCTCCTGTCGCGAGAATGAGCAGGACGCTCCCGATGCGCTTTTTCAGCGTCAGCGGTTGCTTGCGTTGAACAGCTTCCGCTTTTCTTCGCTTGATAGGCTGTCGTACCCCGACTTCTTGATTTTTTCTAATATCTTGTCAATTTCTTGTTGCCTGTCGCTTTCCCTCTCGTTGTATTCGTAGTCGGCGGCGCGTTTGCCATATCCGGGATAGCCCGTTTTAGCGGAGCGGCGGGCTTTCCTCTGCACGAGCTTTCTCATGCGGTCCCCGAAGCGCCTGAAAAACTTGCCGCGCTGAGGGTCGTAATTCTCCCACCCCGTGAAGCCGTTGCCGCCGGGAGGCCGGTTGCGCCAGTAACGTATGATGAAATACCCGAACACCATGCCCCCCAAATGCGCGAAGTGCGCTATGTTGCCGTTAGTGGCGAATGAGGAGAACAGCTCTATTGCTGCCATGACCACTACAAAGTACTTCGCTTTCAGCGGAAGCGGTATGGGGAACAGCACCAGCGTTTCGTTGGGGAAAGTCATGCCGAAAGCGAACAGCACGGCATAGCACGCGCCCGACGCGCCTATCGTAGTCCACGTGTTCAGGTAGTCGCCCATGGGAATGACAGCCGTCCCCGTGCCAATTTCAGAATACTCCGGCAGGCTCTCCGCGTAATATTCGCCTAACTGCCATATCTCTTGGGTGAGGCCCGCCCCGATGCCGCAGACAAGGTAGAACGCAAGGAACCTCCGCTGCCCCCACACGTTTTCCATAGTGCGGCCGAACATCCACAGCGCGAACATATTGAAAAAGATATGCGACCAGCCGCCGTGCATGAACATATACGTCACAAGCTGGTACGCCGCGAAGTCGCCGGCCTTGAAAAAGTGCAGCCCCAGCGTGCTGTCAAGGTCTATGCCGTAGTTCCTGAGCACAATGGAAGCCAGGAACATTATCACGTTAATGACAATCAGGTTTTTCGTAATCGGAGGCGTGTTGTACATGGCTGTTGTTCAGTGTGTGAAGCAAGTAAACGGAAAGGCTGCGCCCGCAGGGCCGGATATCCTTCCGCGGGCGGCGTTCCCGCCCGGAGCCTGCCGCCGGCGGCGCGCCGGCGCGGTCTGCAAAAGTACGCTTTTCGCCACATTGCTCCAAATCCGCAGCTCCGTTTGCGGCGGC
>CAZLLM010000109.1:0-5259 GCA_964560405.1 uncultured Prevotella sp. | reverse complement strand
GTGCGGAGAGCCTGCGGAAAGGGCGCCGCTTGAACGTTTTTTGGCTCTGATTAAGGTTTGTTAATGCAAAAAAGGCGGGCGGGCGAAAAAAACGGCGGGCCCGCTTTGCGCCGCCTCCGCCTATTTGCTATTTTTGCGGCGGATGGAAGCCAAGGGGATGCTTATTGCGCTGGCGCTCGCGGGCGCGGCGAGCGGCTCCGCCGCACAGGACGGCGGGGCGGGCGAGGAGGCGGTGCCTGTGGCCCTTTACGTGCATGTGGGGAAGACTGTCTACAAGGGCGACAGCATCCCTCACATCATCACGCCCGTGCTTTACAAGTACCCGCCTATGACGTTCAAGAGCAAGCGCGAGGAGGCGAAGTACAACCGCCTTGTGAGGAACGTGAAGACGGTGCTGCCCTACGCCAAGATAGCGCGGCAGACGCTCATCGAGACGGGCGAGTATCTTGAGACGCTCCCCGACGAGAAGTCGCGCAAGGCGCACATCGAGCGCGTGGAGAAGGACATAAAGCGGCGTTACAAGCCCGTCGTCAAGAAGCTGACTTTCTCGCAGGGCAAGCTGCTGGTGAAGCTCGTGTGCCGCGAGTGCAACCAGACATCGTATGAGGTGGTGCAGGCGTTCCTCGGCTCTTTCAAGGCGGGGTATTACCAGTTTTTCGCGGGGCTTTTCGGCAACAGCCTGAAGAAGACATACGACCCGGAGGGGGACGACCGCTACACGGAGCGCGTCGTGAGGATGGTGGAAAGCGGGCAGCTGTAACCCCTGCGGCCCCGCATGCTGCGGGAATCCGCCCGCGGCAGCCTTGCGGCCCCGCCGCCTCCGCAGGCGCGGGGGAAGGCGGGGCGCGTCAGCCGCCCGAAATCTTGGCTGTCTGTGGGTTGCGTATGTTTGTCGCGCCGGTGAGGAAGGCTTTGGCCGTGCCGAACTTGAGGTTCAGGTCGAGGCGCACTGGGAGGCGGTTCTTGTCGTCGGTCACGTAGAAGGTCACAACCTCTTTCTCTTTCCCGTCGTCGTCTTTCTCGACGTAGGTGAACACGAGGCAGCGGTATTTCACCGAGGAGTTTTCAATCTGGAACGTGGAGCGCCCGCGGAACACCAGCACCTCGTCCTGCGTCTTGCCCGCGTCTGTCATCCTGAAATGGTAGCGGTAGCCTTTCTTCATGTCGCTTATGTTCATGGAGCGCGCTTTGAGCATGATGCTGAGCATGTCGTAGATGCAGTCGTCGTGGCTTTCGTCTTTTACGGAGACCGCGCCCCTGCGGTTGCGGTGCCGCTGCCTGACGTGGCAGATGCCGCTGTCGTAGCTGTACCACACGTTGTCGGTGCGGTACGCCGAGCCTTCCTCCGCCGCCTTTGAGTAGTAGAGTGGCACAAGGCTGCGGGTGGCGTAGCTCAGTATGGTGTCGCGCATGACGAAGAAGCGGTCGGCCTTTTTCGAGCCCCGCGTGATGAGGCGCGTGCGGTAGGCGTCGCTGCCCTGGTATGTCGTGCCGCTTATGCTGAGCGAGGCTGTCCCGGCTTTGAGCCACAGGAACTTCCAGTTGAAGTACAAGTCGTAGAGCAGGGTCTCCCCGCTGTTGAAGGCTTCGTTCTTAGCCGGGCACTGCGCCTGCGCGGGCAGGGCGGCGAGGGCGGCAAGCAGGACTGCTGCGGCTTTTTTCATCTTGATTTGTTTTTCAGCTCGCGCTGCGCGTTGCGGCGCTGTATCTCTTTTTTCTTGTCGGGCTTCTGCCGCGTTATCTTCTCGGGCTTCTGCCTGTTCAACGGCGTGGAGTTCACGTTCCATGGCAGCTCCGTGTCCCAGCGGGCGCGCAGCTCGATGGCTTCGGGGTAGTAGCAGACGGGCTCCGGCTGCCTTTTCTCCGAGAACAGTCCGGTGTCCCACTCCCCGTTGCCGTTCTGGTCGACGAACATCCGCAGGTAGTACGTTCCCGGCGTGAGGTAGAAGAAGTCGGCGTGGTCGCCGTCGGCTTTCACCGTGCGCGCGGGCTTGTCGCCGCCGCTGAGCAGCTGCACGTAGGCCTGCCCGTTGGCGTAGTTGCTCAGCGTTACGAAGAGCGAGGCGTAGGTTTCGAGCGGCGGGATGGAGAAGCTGAGCTCAAGCGGCAGGTTGACGCTTCCGTATATGCTGGTGAAGGCGGCCGAGTCGAGCTTGAACTTGTATTTCTGGTCGGGCCTCCATTCCCCGTAAAGCGTGTATCCTAAGAGGTTGCCGCTGTCGTTCTCTAAAATGAAATCCCTCTCCTCCCAGAGCGAATCCGCTTCCAGCAAAAGGTGGATCCGCGAAGTGTCCGTCTTTTCAACGGGCTCGCTGACGAAGAAGCCCAGGTTGTCGGTGGGCGGCATCGTCCCTTTTGACATGTACCTTATCTTTATCCATTGGAGCGGCGGCCTTTCGGTGAAATTCTTCCCCTTTTTCAGGGCCTTGTCGCGCTCTTTGGCCCATTTCCCCATCGCCTCGTCGCGCTCTTCCAGGATTTTGGAGTAGGGGGTTTTGGAAATGAGCTCTATCGTGTCTGTGCGCAAAGTGTCCAGCCCCGTGGAGTCGTCGGTCGCCTCGTATGTAAGCTCGAAGGCGAGCGTGTCCTGCGCTACTGTGGCGGTGTCGCGCAGCCAGTAGGTTATCGTGTCGTTGCCGGCGCTCGCTTGGATTATGAAAGCGTCCTTCTCGTCGAAGTTCAGCCCCCTTATCTCCGGCAGCCTCTCCGACTCGGCGGTGAAGCGGAGAGTGAAGAAGTAGGGCGTCTCGCGTTCTGTCCCTTGCAGGTTGTGGTATGTGTAGGTTTCCTTGAAAGAGCGCAGCACGATGTCGTCTGGCATGAAGCGCGTGTAAGCCACCGTTTTTATCGTGTCGATGTGAACGGAATCCACCCACGTGGTGTCTTGCCGCGTGGCAGGCTCGCAAGTGGGGATGATTATGTCTTGCGTGAAAGCGATGTCCTCGCTTTTTTGCTTGAATGTGTAGTCGTTTTCTACGTCATTGATGGCGTAAATCCTGTATTTGCCCGGAGCGAGGCCCTTTATGGCGAAGTGCCCGCTTCCGTCAGTACGTCCGATGTGTTCCAGCGGCATGGATGTGAATGCGGTGTCTTCAAGATTGGAGTGCAGGCCTACGAGGATTCCTTTCACGGGCTCGAGGTTGGAGGCGTCAAGCACTTTGCCCGACACTTCCAAAGTGTCGATACCCTCGCCGGTTGAGAAGACGAAAGCGTAGCTTTCCATGGGGTTGCCCTCGTTGTTGTCTTCTATCGCGTCGGCGAAGTCGATGGTGTATGTGGTGTTCGGGCGCAGCGTGTCTATGAGGTTGATGCGTATCTTCCGCCCTGAAGCGTTTATCTCAGGCTGCTCGAGCTGCGGAGGCGAGATGACGACTTTCTCGGAAGCGTTGTTGAGGCGTATGTACTCGTCGAAAAACAGCGTGATGCGCCGCTGCGCGTTGTTCACCGAATACTCGGCAGGCGTTGTGCCTGTAACGTGGGGCGGCGTTTCGTCGTATGGCCCGCCGTCGGGGGTTCCGGGGTTCGCGCACGAAAGAGCGGACAGCAGTATGGCGAATGCTGCCGCCTTTTTTGTTGCTTCGCGGATTTTCATCAGCTTCTGTCGTTGGATGTGCACCGCGCTCGGACGTTCAAGCCTGCGTTTTGTTGTTAAGGGCGAGGATTTCTTCTATCGTGTCGCGCGAGTTGCTTAAACGCGGCACTTTGTGCTGCCCTCCGAGCCTGCCTTTCGAGCGCAGCCAGTCGTTGAACAGGCCCGGCCTTGCCTCAATCAGCTCGAGCCTTTGCAGCGTTATGTCCTTGCTGCGCTTGGCTTCGTAGTCGGAATTGACCTCCTGCAATGCCTTGTCAAGCGCGGCGGCGAACCCGTCAAGGTCGCCGGGGCGTTTCGAGAACTCCACAAGCCACTGGTGGCGGCATCTCCCGTGCACGTCCATGAAAACGGGCGCGGCGGTGTATTCCGCCACTTGGGCGCCCGTGTCTTCGCACGCCTTGCATAAGCCTTTCTCGGCGTTGCCCACCATAAGCTCTTCGCCGAAAGCGTTGATGAAGCTTTTAGTCCTGCCGGTTATCACGAACTTGTAGTACGGGTCTTTTGAGGTGAACTTCACAGTATCGCCTATCTGGTAACGCCATAGCCCGCACGAGGTGGAAATTACCATGGCGTAGTTCTTGCCTGTTTCGGTTTCCCACAGCGGCACCGCCTTTGCGCCTGGCGTTCCAGCGTGTTCAAGGGGTATGAACTCGTAGAAAACGTCGTAGTCAGTCATCAAAAGCATGGCCGGGTCGCACGGGTCGTCCTGCAGGCCGAAGAAGCCCTCGCTCGCGTTGTACGTTTCCATATACTGCATACGGCTGCCGCGCATCAGTTGCCTGTACCGCTCGCGGTAGGGCGTGAACGCCACGCCGCCGTGAAAGAAAACTTCAAGCTCCGGCCACACCTCGTCGAGATGTTCCCTTCCGGTCACTTCGAGAACGCGGTCTATTACGGAAAGCATCCAAGACGGCACCCCGCTTATATTGCTCACTTTTTTCCCGGCCGCTTCGCGGGCGATGCAGTCGCGCTTGGTTTCGAAGTCGGGCAGGAGAGCGGTCGCCTTGCGCGGCACACGCAGCAGGTTCACCGCCGGACTGATGTTTTTGATGAGTATCGCGCTGAGGTCGCCTGCAAGGCTGTGCGGCAGGTTGCAGTCCGCAGAGAGGCTGCCGCCGAGAATGAGCGAGCGTCCGTCGAAGATACGGCTGCCGGGACGATTGCGCAGGTATAGGGCCACGGCGTCTCGCCCGCCGGCGTAGTGTATGCGCCGCAGCCCTTCGGCGCTGACCGGGATGAACTTGCTTCTGTCGTTTGTCGTTCCCGAAGACTTGGCGTACCATCGCACTCTTCCCGGCCACAGTACGCCGTCTTCGCCGCGGCGCATTCGGTCAATGCGCCCTTTCAGGCTCTCGTAGTCGTTCAAAGGCACGGCTTCCGCAAATCTTTCCCAGTCTTTTATGCCAGCGTAGCCGTGTTCCCGCCCCCATTCCGTGCCGCTGGCGCGACGCAGCAGGCTTCCGAGAACGCGCCTCTGCACCGTTTCAGCGGAGCGGGCGTTTTTCTCAATCTCCCTTGCCCTGTGCAGGAAAAGCGGGCGTATGATGCTTGTGAGGCTCATGCGTAATGCGGACGAGGTGCTTTACTGTCTCTGCCGCGGGCGCAAATTTAATCCAAAAGTTTCAAACGAGTGCAGGTAAAGCCCTGCATTTGCCTTGCGGGCACGG
>CAZLLM010000108.1:0-5262 GCA_964560405.1 uncultured Prevotella sp. | reverse complement strand
TCTGCACTTCATCGGCAGAAAGGGCGGAGGGCCGTGAGCGCCGCCCGCCACGCCCCGCGCCCGCCCAGGGCGGTGTAGCGCATCAAGGCGCGCCCGAAAACCCCCACCGCCCGCGAAGAGGCAAGTGAGCCGGCGTACCGGGCTGCGGCGGCGGCGCAGTCGGACGCTCCTTCGCCGCGCAGGACTCCGGCGAGCCAGTACGCCCGGAAGGCGAGAGCCTCCATGCATGACGGCGCGGCGCGGCGGAGCCGGAGGTCGCGCTCGACGGCGCGGCAGGCCGCCATAAGGGCGGGGAATGAGGCGGCGAAGCTGTCGCCGGTGATGCTGTCGCTGTGCACTCGCACCGTGTGGTATGACTTTCCCCGCAGCCACGCGACGGCGGGCGCGGCGAGGAGCATCCTCACTCCCAGTTCCCAGTCGTTCCAGCGCGACAGGCTTTCGTCCCATCCCCCCACGCTGCGGAAGAAATCGGAACGGACGATGAACGACTGCGTCGAGAGCCCGCCGGCGAGTATCTGGTCTTCCGCCCTGCCGCTGAAGCTGAAAGCCCGCCGGCGCAGCCTGCCGCCCGTCTCCATTTTCGCCGCCCCCGCCACGAGCTGGGTCTCGGGCGCGACGGCCGCCGCCGCGTCGGAAATGAAAAGGGGATCCATCAGGTCGTCGGAATCGAAAAAGCACAGCCACCGCCCCGCCGCCTCGCCCGCGCCCCTGTTGCGGCAGGCGGAAGCGCCGCGCTTCCTTTCCTGCAAAACTTTCACCTCGAAGCCTTCCCCGCTTTCCTCCGCTGCGAAGCCGCGGCAGACGCTGAGGGAGGAATCGTCGGAACAGTTGTCGACCAGCAGGAGCTCGACGGGGCGGTACGCCTGCCTCTTAACCGTCTGCAGCGTCTCGCCTATGAGAGCCGCCCGGTTGTACACCGGGATAATCACAGAAACGAGCATCTTCCGATTTTCCGGGCGTAGGCTATGCCTTCGCACATGTCTTTCATGGCCGTGAGTCTCGGTATCCCGTTCACGTGGCACAAGGCGAACTTTGCGGCGCGGAGGCACGCCTGCCCCGGTCCGTGGAGCGCGGCCAGCACCGCCCCTTTCGAGCGGCGGACGGAGGCGAGGCTGTTGAACTTGGTGCCGGTGGAGGCGGGGTCGGTTCTCACTATCGTTTCAGGCCTGTACACGACATTGAGGCCGCGCCTCAGCGCGTCGTGTATGAATATGTCCTCCTCGCCGGAGGCGAGATACTCCGCCCCCAGGCCGAAACGCTCGTCGAACAGGGGGAGCCTGCTCTCGCGCCTTGCGGCTATCTCGACAGAGGAGACGTAATAGCCTCTCGGCATGCGGCTGAGGCTGAAAGGCTTTTTGGGGAAGCTCTTGACAGGCTTCCCGTCGTATCCGGCGGAGCGGAAGCAGATGATGTCGGCATCGGGCGTTTCGCGGAACGCGCGCAATATGCGGTCGAAGCCGTCCCATGTGTAGAGGTTGTCGTCGTCCGCGAAGACCATTATGTCGCCGCCGCTCGCGGCCACGGCGCTGTTCCTGTTGGCCGAAAGCCCGCGCCCTTTCAGCCTGACGACTTTCACGTCCTCCCTCTCCGAGAGCGCGGCGGGGACGAGGGCGGCATCCTCTTCGTCCTCATACTGGAACGACACGGTGTACATCACGTCCTCCCGCGGCGGGGTCAGAACGCCTGCCGCCCTGAGCACCCCTCTGCCGAAGGTGGACACAAGCACGTCGAGAGTCATTGCGCGAGGGGTTTGCCGACAAGGAGTATGCCTTCGTACATATACCGCAACATGGGGAAGAAGCGCGCGCCGCCCCGCCCCGAAACCCGGAAGGCGTATTTCAGGCACATCCACCACGCCCTGCGGCCGTAGCGGTAGCGGCAGATGGCTCCGAAAGCGCGCTGCACGCTTGTGTCCGCGCAAATCATGAGGTGTTTCAGCATTTTCGAGGTGTTGACGATGCTGAAAGGGAAGTATTTCATCTTCAGCCCCATGCGCTGCGCGTCGGTAAGCCAGATCTGCTCCTCCCCGCAGGAGAGCTTCTCCGCGCCCAGTCCGAAACGCTCGTCATACTTCAGCCTCCCCTGTATGCTGGCGCGGCGGCACGCTTTCTCCAGTGCGGAGATCTGCATGTCCGCCGGCAGGCGGGAATAGTCGCAGGCTTCGTCCGGGTAATCTTTCAGCGGGCGGCCGGTATAAGTGGAAGCCCGGAAGAAGGCTACGTCCAAATCGGGGTTTTCTTCGAATGTCCTCTGTATGACGCCCAGCCCTTCGTCGGAGAAACGGGCGTCATCGTCCGCGAAGACCACCACATCGGCTTCCGCAAGGCGCAGCGCGTAGTTCCTGTTCGACGAGAGGCCTTTCCCGCGGTGCTTCGCTATCCTCACATCGCCGCGCGCGGCAAGCCCTTCGGGGATGAGTTTCAGGCAGCTGTCGTCCGTGTACTGGTAGGCCACTATATAGCTGACCCCCTCCCGCCTGCGCGGGAGGTTGTCTGCGACACGCACGATTCTCTTGTCTATCGTACAAATCAGGATGTTTACCGTAGTCATCTGAATTGGTTTATCAGTCTGATTATAGTCCCGGCTTCCTCGTCCGTAAGGGCCGAATTGACGGGCAGGCTCAGCTCCGTCCCGCAGATGCGTTCCGCTACGGGCGACTCCTGGCCTTCGAGGTGGCGTTTCAGAGCCGGCTGGCGGCGGAGGGCGAGCGGGTAATGCACCAGCGTTCTCACTCCGTTGTCAAAGAGGTATTGCATGAGCCTGCCGCGCTCCTCGCACAAAACGGGGTAGACATGGAACACGCTGCGCCCCGCATCGCCGCCGTAAGGCTTGACAATGCGGGGGTTGCATATCCCCTTGTTGTACATGGCCGCTATTTCCCTGCGGCGCGCCGTAACCTTGTCAAGGCCGGGGAGCTTCACTCTCAGGACGGCGGCCTGTATCTCGTCAATCCGGCTGTTTATCCCTTCAAGCAGGTGGAGGTACTTTTCGCGCGCCCCGTAGTTGGCTATCGTGCGCACGGCCTCTATCAGCTCGGCGTCGTCTGTCGTTACAGCCCCCGCGTCGCTCAGCGCGCCGAGGTTCTTGCCGGGATAAAAGCTGAACGCCCCCGCGTCGCCCATCGCGCCCGCCTTGCGTCCGTCCCGCCCTGCGGCCCCGTGCGCCTGCGCCGCGTCCTCTATCACTTTCAGGCCGTGCGCTCCGGCGACGCCGCGTATGGTCTCCATGTCGCACGCCGCGCCGTAGAGGTGCACGGGCATTACGGCCTTAGTGCGCGGGGTTACCAGCCGCTCCACCTTGCCTGCGTCCATCAGATAGTCTTCAAGCGTAACGTCGCATATCACGGGGCGCAGCCCCGCGCGCAGCACGGCGAGCGGCGTGGCCGTGAATGTGTGGGCGGGCACAATCACCTCGTCGCCCGCCTTCCATCCGCGGAGATGCCTGTAAGCAAGCAGGACGAGGGTCAGCGCGTCGAGCCCGTTTGCCGTGGCGCAGCAGTGCTTCACGCCGCAGAACCGCGCGAATTCGCTTTCGAACCGCGCCGTCTCGCCGCCGTACAGGTACACGCCCGACCTTACAACCCTTTCCACCGCCTCGGAGAGCCGCGGCTGGTAGAGGCTGCTTATGTCGCGCAGGCTGAGGTATTCTATCATGTCGTCTTTTCTTTTAGGCAAGGCCCGCCGTCCTGCGGCGCAGCCCATCCGGAGTCAGAGGCCAAGCGCGTAAGTGTCGTAGCAGACAGCGCGCGCGCCGAAGCCCTCTTTCATGTGTATCAGCCCTTCGTTGAGGCGCCTCCCGTTGTCTTCCGTGGATATGCCCAAGTCGAAGTACCGCCCGTCGTTGAACCTGTCGTTTATCAGATATTCGAGCACGATGTCCTCCGCGCCCATTCCGCGCCCCTCCTCGCTGTTCACGAGGTACTGCGCGTGCACGGTGTTCCGCGTTATGAAGACCCAGCTTCCGGCATACACGTCCCCGTCGCGGCGGGCTACGTACAGGTGTATGTTGTCGGGGAATCGCCGCATGAGCAGCTCCATTTCTTCCGCGGAGTGCGCGGGCGCGGCGTTGTGCCTGTCGCGCAGCGACGCGGAGAGTATCTCATGGAAGCGCCGCAGCGTGCCGCCGTCTTCGGCGCGAGCCACTTCGAGCCCCATGCGCCTCGCCTTCGCCGCCTGCCTTACGCGCTCTTTCCGAAAAGGCGGGCGGCTGCCGGGCGGCACGGCGGAGGAGACGGCGCGGTGTTTCAGCACAGCCCCCATCCTGTGCAGCGCGTAGAGGTCTTCCTGCGCCGGGAGCGTGTGGTATATATAAGGGGCGGGCTTGTACACGAGGCTTTGCGCGGCGCACATCCTGCGGTAGAAGTCTGCGGCGAGCGCGAGCATCTCGTTCACGTCCGCCTGCACTGCGCGCCAGTCAGTCAGCAGCCCGCCGTAGGTAAGCCCTCCGTGCGACACGACCGCGCGCGCTTTTTCGTCGCAGTTGGCGGGCAGCAGTCCGCGCACGGCGCCCTTTCCGTCGCGGAACACGAGCGAAGCGTCGGCGAACCTGTCGGAATGGTAATCCATGAAGCCGCGGTCGAGGAGGAAAGTGCCGTTCTTGCTGCGCGCCGCGAACTCGTTCCATTCCCCCGCCTGCCTCCTGTCGTATCTCTCTGCCGTCATCATCAGTCTTCCGCGCCTTTCACGCCTTGCGCCCGCCCTCGCCTCCGGGCTTCCATTCCCGCCGCATCCGCAGGAAGTCCTCGTAGGTGGCGGCGTAGCCTTCGGGGTCGTAGCGTTCCGAAGCGGCCACCACGCACACGCTGCCCGGCGTGAAGTTGTAAAGCTCGCACCACACCCCCGCCGGGATTATGACCCCCCGCCCCGGCGCCGAGACGCGCAGCGCGGCGCGGCGGACGCCGTCGTCCACCGCTATGTCGAAAGAGCCTCTTGCGGCGAAGACGGCCTCCGCGCACGTCCTGTGGGCGTGCCCGCCGCGCTTCCCGCCGGGCGGCACGGACGTTATCCAGAAGATGCGCTCCACGCCGAACGGCAGCGTGCCGCCCTCCACGAATGTGAGCGCCCCGCGCCCGTCGGCGACGGTCTGCGCGTCCGCGTACGCGCAGCCGCCGGGCAGCTCCTGTTGTGCGGTCTGTTTCATATCGCAAATTTATGAATTTATCGGCTGACGCAAGGAATCGGGCGGCGATTAAAGAAGCCTCCGCAAGGCGGCGCGCCTGCGCCGCCCGTCTCCGCGCAGCCGCGGGCGGCGCGGCCTTAAAAA
>CAZLLM010000107.1:2427-5286 GCA_964560405.1 uncultured Prevotella sp. | reverse complement strand
TACATGAACCTCGATGTTTTGACCGCAGTCAGTCCTGTAGACGGGCGTTACCGATCCAAATGCGAGCCGCTGGCAGGCTATTTTTCGGAATACGCTCTAATGAAGTACCGCACGAAAGTGGAAATAGAATACTTCATCTGGCTCACGGAATTGCGGCTGCCCCAGCTTGCAGGCCTTGAAGGCGGCGCCGCGTCCGGGCTGCGGCGCGTTTACGAGGACTTCTCGCTGGAAGACGCGGCGCGGGTGAAGGAGATCGAGCGGACTACGAACCACGATGTCAAGGCTGTGGAGTATTTCATAAAGGAGAAGCTCGATGAGGCCGGCGGCTTCGGGCCGTACAGGGAGTTCGTACATTTCGGCCTGACCTCGCAGGACATCAACAACACGGCCTTTCCGATGATGCTCGCCGACGCGCTCCGCGACGTGTACCGCCCGTTGTTCGACAGGCTTGCCGGCAGGCTGGATCGCCTCGCGGAGGAATGGGAAGACGTGCCCATGCTCGCGCGCACCCACGGGCAACCCGCCTCGCCCACCCGCCTCGGCAAGGAAATCAAGGTGTTTTCTTACAGGCTGCGCCGCCAGTATGAACGGCTGGGAAGGAAGATGTCGGGCAAGTTCGGAGGGGCGGCGGGAAACTTCAACGCGCACCACGCGGCCTATCCTGAAAAAGACTGGAAGCGGCTCGCCGACAAGTTCCTCTCGGAGCGGCTCGGGCTGGAGCGGGAGGAGTACACCACGCAAATATCAAATTATGACGGTCTCGCAGCCGTGTTCGACGCGCTGCGGAGGATAAACACCGTGGTGCTTGACCTTGACCGCGACTTCTGGACGTATATCTCGATGAACTACTTCAAGCAGAAAATACTTCCGGGCGAGGTCGGCTCGTCTGCGATGCCGCACAAGGTGAACCCCATCGACTTCGAAAATTCCGAGGGAAACATCGGCATGGCTAACGCCTTGTTCAGTCATCTCTCGGGCAAGCTGCCCGTCTCGCGCCTGCAGCGCGACCTTACGGACAGCACGGTTATCCGCAACATTGGCGTGCCGCTGGCGCACACGGTCATAGCCATGCAAAGCACTCTGAAAGGGCTTGACAAGCTGATTATAAACCGCGAAACGATAGACAAAGACCTTGACAGCAACTGGGCTGTCGTAGCCGAAGCCGTGCAAACAATACTGCGGCGCGAGGGCTGCCCGAACCCTTACGAGGCACTGAAAGCTCTGACGCGGACGAACAAGGAGATAACACGCAAAGACATATCCGGCTTCATTGATTCGTTGGACGTTCCCGACAGCGTAAAGGAGGAATTGAAAAGAATCACGCCGCACAACTACGTTGGAATCTGAACTTCACAGGAGAGGGCAGTCTGCGGCCTGAGCGAAACGGGACAGCCGGGCTTCCTTAGCAAGGTCCGGCACATATCATCACTATTAAAGGAAATCCGAGATGGACAAAGAAGAAACAAACAGCAACCGTCCAAGACGGTATTACGGCAGCGCGGGGGATGGCCGCCGCCCGTTCCAGAAGAGAGTGTATGTTAACGACGGAACTGGGGGGAACGCCGCCAACGATGAAAGCTACCGCGGCCGCGCCTACGACAGCCGCCCGTCAGGCAGAGGCTTCCGGCGCGGCGGGGACGGGTCTTTCTCTCGCGGGCGAGGAGGCTACGGCGAAAGCAGAGACTACGGACGGAGCGGCGGGTATTACAGCCGCGGTGACGGATATTACGAAAGAGACGGCGGAAACTACGGCCGCGACAGGAGGGATTATGCCAGAGATAACCGGAATTACGGCCGGGAAAGGGGAAACTACGGCAGGGACGGCGGCGGTTATTACAGGGAACGCCGGGATTACGGCGACTCTGACGGCGGCTATGCCAGATACGGCCGCGGAAGATACGGCGATGACAGGCGGTACCGCTCACACGACAACAGCAAAGGCGGCGGATCTTGGGACGACAGGCAGGCGTTCCGCGGAAATGCCGGCGGACGCGGCGGATACCGCGGGCGTGCAGGCGGCGAGTACGAAAGATACGGCGGTCGGCGCCGCGAATATGTGCGTGAAAACTACCCTGACGCTAAAAGCATCCCGCCCAAGCGCATACGGTATGAAGAAGAGAAATACGATCCCGACGCGCTTATAAGGCTCAACAAGTTTCTTTCCAACGCGGGAATCAGCTCCCGCCGCGATGCCGACAAATACATTCAGGCCGGAGTTGTTACAGTGAACGGTGAAACGGTAACGGAGCTTGGCGTCAAGGTGAAACGCAGCGATGATGTACGTTTCCATGGCGAGCGCATCTCGCCCGAAAAGAAAGTGTACGTTCTTCTCAACAAGCCCAAGAACTGCGTAACGACAAACGATGATCCTGAGAATCGCAGGACGGTAATGGATATTGTAAGCGACGCATGCCGGGAGCGCATCTATCCGGTAGGCCGCCTCGACCGCAACACTACGGGAGTGCTTCTCCTTACCAACGACGGGGAACTGGCCGCCAAGCTTACGCACCCCAATTCTGACAAGAAAAAAATATACCACGTTTTCCTGGACCGCGATGTAAAGGAGGAAGACTTGCGGCGCATTGTTGAGGGCGTAACGCTTGAGGACGGCGAAGTACGCGCCGATGCCGCGGAATACGCTTCTGAAGACGATAAGACGCAGGTGGGCATAGAGATACACAGCGGCAAGAACAGGGTGGTGCGGCGCATTTTTGAGGCGTTGGGCTACGATGTCGTAAAGCTCGACCGCGTGTACTTCGCAGGTCTCACCAAGAAAAACCTGCGGCGTGGCGCATGGCGTTTCCTTACGCAACAGGAAGTGAATATGCTGAAGATGGGAGCTTTCGAATGACAGCCGCC
>CAZLLM010000107.1:0-2327 GCA_964560405.1 uncultured Prevotella sp. | reverse complement strand
CATGGAAAAAAACAAAAGGACAAGGATAGCGGAACTTCTTCGGTCGAAAGATTTCGGTTCTAAGGCAAACGTTAAAGGATGGGTGAGAACACGCCGCGGAAGCAAGGCTGTAAACTTCATCGCTCTCAACGACGGGTCAACAATAAAGAATATACAGATAGTCGCCGAGATCGGAAAATTCGGCGAAAGCTTTCTCAAGCAGATTACGACCGGCGCCTGCCTGAGCGTAAACGGCGTTCTCGTTGAAAGCATAGGAAGCGGGCAGAGCGTGGAGCTGCAAGCCGATGAAATCCGCGTACTCGGCGCTTGCGGAAGCGACTACCCTATGCAGAAAAAGGGGCAGAGCTTCGAATATATGCGGCAGTTCGCGCATTTGCGCCTGCGCACCAACACTTTCGGCGCGGTGTTCCGCATCCGCCACAATATGGCGATAGCCATTCACCGATTTTTCCACGAACGCGGCTTCTACTATTTCCATACGCCTGTCATCACAGGCAGCGACTGCGAGGGGGCGGGGCAGATGTTCCAGGTGACGACACTCGACTTGGCTGACATTAAGAAGACATCCGACGGGCGGGTGGACTTTTCAGGCGATTTCTACGGAAAACCAGCCTCGCTCACCGTTTCCGGACAGCTTGAAGGGGAACTCGGCGCTACTGCGCTGGGGGCGATTTACACATTCGGCCCCACGTTCCGCGCTGAAAACTCAAACACGCCGCGCCATTTGTCGGAGTTTTGGATGATTGAGCCCGAAGTGGCTTTCAACGACATCAACGACAATATGGACTTGGCCGAGGATTTCATAAAATATTGCATCCGTTGGGCTTTGGAAAACTGCGCGGACGACATTGATTTTCTCTGCCAGATGGTAGACAAAGGACTGACGGAGCGGCTGCGCTTCGTGTCGGACAACGATTTCGCACGCATCAAATACGCCGAAAGTATTGCAATACTTGAAAACGCTGTGAACGAAGGCTGCAAGTTCGAGTTTCCCGTCTATTCCGGCTGCGACCTTGCCGCCGAGCATGAACGCTACCTTGTGGAGCGGCATTTCCGCCGCCCGGTGATAATCACTGATTACCCTAAGGAAATAAAGGCGTTCTACATGAAAATGAACGATGACAACCGCACCGTCCGTGCGATGGACGTGCTCTTCCCCCAAATAGGCGAGATAATAGGCGGTTCGGAACGCGAAGAAGACTATGACAAACTCAAGGCGAGAATAGAGGAACTGAAAATACCGATGAAAGATATGTGGTGGTATCTTGATACGCGAAAGTTCGGTTCCTGCCCGCACAGCGGTTTCGGACTCGGTTTTGAGCGGCTGATGCTGTTCGTTACCGGCATGCAGAACATACGCGATGTCATACCGTTCCCCCGCACGCCCAAAAATGCGGAATTCTGACGCGAGCGGAGGAAGCCCGTGGGTATGCCGTCTCTGCGGCAAACGCGCTTCGCGCACCAAAAACAGATTAAACACAAATCAAAAAATTATTCTATGTTGAAACAGTTTTTCAAGACACTGCTTTTTCTTGTTTGCGCAGGAATACCCTGCAACTTGCTTGCAAAGATTCTTACGGAAGAGGAGGCAGCCAAAATTGCTGCTGAATTCTTCAACGCAGGTAACGTGTCGAGGCTGAGCAAAGCCGATGCGCTGCAGTTGGCGCGGACATCCAAAAAGAGCGACGGCACACCCGTTTATTATGTGTTCAACGCCAAGGACGGACGCGGCTTCATTATCATTTCAGCCGACGACAAGGCGATACCCGTGATAGGGTATTCCTACGACTCCGCCTTCGAGTCCGATAAGGTGTCCGATGTCACGACGGCCATAATCGACAATGCGGCAAAGTCCGTCGCAGTCGGCTCTATCAGAATCCGCAAGATTGCTGCGGCAACGGATTCTACAAAAGAGCTCAAAACGCCTACTTGGAGACAGGAAGCTCCGTTCAACGCCCAAATCCCCGACCGACGCCTCGTGGGTTGTGTGGGAACGGCGATGGCCATCGTCATGAAACACCACAGCCACCCTAAGCAGGGCAAAGGTTCGCTTGACAATACGGATTTCTCCGCTGTTACCTACGACTGGGGAAATATGAAAACCGATGCATACCGTTCCGGATACAAAGCGGAAGAAGTTGATGCCGTGGCCACGCTAATGGCGCATTGCGCGATTTCCATCAAGACCGACTTCGGCCAGTGGGGTTCCAGCGCTTATGAGGTGCGCGTCCCCGCCGCCCTCATCAACTATTTCGGCTATGACCCCGGCGTATCGTACAAGAAACGCTCGGAGACCGACCGCAAGACGTGGGACGACATCATCGTCA
>CAZLLM010000106.1:0-5300 GCA_964560405.1 uncultured Prevotella sp. | reverse complement strand
GGGCGTTTACCAGTTGTCGAAGAAGCGCAGGGATATTTTCGCGCCGAGCTCTATCTGCGAGGCGTTTCCCGCGCCCATGAAGAGCGCGCCGTCGAAGAAGCTTGTGGAGATGCCGTAGCCGCATTCGATGTAGATTTTCAGCGCGTGCAGCGAGACGGCGTTGAGGTAGACGCGCTCTTGTTTCACCAGTTTCGATATGCCGGGCGCACGGGACATCAGGAGAGCCGGGCTTTCGTAGGCGGTGCAAAGGAGGGTGTAGTAGTTTGATTCGTTGTACCAGTTCCGGTCGAGCAGCTGGAATTCGCCGAGCATGTCGTCGTCCCATCCTGTGGGCATGTTATGGAAAGAGAAGTTCTCGTAGTCCACGAAGTATGTTTCCTTCCTGTCTGTGAACAGGCCTCCGCCGCAGCGCAGGTAGACGGAGCTCAGCGCGGGGAGCGTTATCTTGTATGTGGCGTCGAACTCCCAGCGCTCGTACCTGCTGTTGCATCCCCGCCACTGCATCCCTTTTTCCGCGGAGGCGCGGAACGTGGGCCATGAGGCGCGCACGGGGATGCGCCTTCCGGAGACGCTCGCATAGCGGAGCCCGGGCGTGAACTCGAGGTCGATATGCGGCGCGACGCTTTTGTAGCGTTTTTTCATGCCGTTGTCTGAGGCTACGGAGTTCCAGTTTTTCAGGCGGCGGTCGTGGTAGGCGAGCCCTGCCCGGAGCTTGAGCCCTGCGGCGGGCTCCACGTAAAGCGCGGCGTCGGTGTAGAAGTCGTTGTAGTAGTTGAAGTCGTATCTGTCGAACACGTTCAGGAGAGAGTCGTAGTCGCTGTATTTTTCGAGCTCTTCCCTCACTTCGCGCGCCTGCACGCTGCTGTAAATGCGGTTGCCGTTGCGGACGGCCGCCTGCACGCCCATCCCTTTGCTGGGGAGGAGGAGGATGTCGAGCGGCACGTTCCAGTAGAGCTGCTTCTGCTTGAAGCTGTATCCTACGCGGGGCGAGAGGGCTGCGTACCGCCCGTCGGGCATGTTCAGGTTGAAGCGCAGCCTTGTCTGCACCGACACTCCGCGCGAGCCGGACCATTGGAACATGGAGGGCGTGAACACGGCGGGGAGGGCGAGCGTGGCGTTGTCGTTGAAGCTCACGCTGTGCCTGCTCAGGAGGATGTCCTCTAAGGTTGGGGCTTCGCTCCGCCTGCCTGCGGCGGCGCGCTCTCTCTGCGCTGCGGCGTAAAGGGAGTCTTCTTCGGGCGAGAGGGGCTGCGGCCGGCGCGTGTCGAAATACTCTTTCGAGCGTACGACGCTTGCCGTGTCGCCGCGGAGCTGGCTCATCGCGGCGATGCCGCGCCCGCCGCTTGCCGCGAGGTGCCTCAGGGAATCTGCGTGGCGGGCGCTTGTCACGTTTTCGCAGGATATGCGCGAATCCATGTCTACGTCCACCGAGTTCCCGCCCCACCGGTAGCCCATTTTCAGGCGCGCCTTCCGCGGGAGCAGCGACGCGGTTCCGCCGCCTTCTCCCATGTCGAAGCCGGCGTTCATCTTCAATATTCGGTCGTACACGGCATCGAAGACGACTTTCTCCACTTTGCCGGTCGCGCAGTCCACCAGTGCCTTGCCTTTGACAAGCTGGGCGTTGCCGTACTTTGGCGTGAACGAGAGCAGTGCCGTCCCTCCGCCGCCGCTTTCCCGGCTTACGGAGTCGATCTCATACTTGTAGTGCCTGCTGTTCCGCCTGTTGAAGGGCGAGAGGAGCCTTCCGGGGTAAATCGTCGGCTCGTAAATCATCGCGTTGAGGTTGGTGTGCAGTATGTCGGGGATTTTGCGCAGCTTGCTCATTGTGCTGTAGAACGCTACTTCCTTCCTGTCGAGGATTCCGAGGCCGATGTAACTGTACCGCGTCATGTTCTCGCCGAAAAAACGGCGCCTGCCTTTCGGCGGGTCGATTGAATGGGGGAGCAGCTTCAAGAGGAAATTCCGGGCATGGCTGCTGATGTGGAATTTTGTGTAAACGGTGTTTTCATAATGCCCGATATGCCCTCCGTTGTTCTGCGCGTAGGCGAATACGCGCGCCATGAGTGTATCGGCCGGGCTTTCAACGCGCCGGGAGCCTGACCCGGTATTGCCGGCGGACGCCAATGCAAAGGCCGATATCGCCGCCAGTATAAGATGCAGCTTTTTCAAATGCGTGTTATGCTTTTCACCCCGCGGACGGCGCGCAGCTTCTTCACAAGCCCGTCGGCGGCGTAAATGTCATTCACGGAAACAGAAAGCGTCCCCGAGAACAAGCCGTCGTCGCTGTCGATACGGATTGAGCGCAGGGAGGTGCCTGCGTCTTTGCCGATTACGGAGGTCATGTTGTTTACAACGCCTATGTCATCACAGCCGACAACCCGCAAGGCTACCGTGTATTGCCCGCCGCCTCCGCCCGCCCATCGCGTCTTTACTATACGGTAGCCAAAACGTTCGCGCAGGGTTTTCGCGTTGGGGCAGCTGGCGCGGTGTATCTTCACCCCGCCGCCGGAGGTTACGAAGCCGAACACGTCGTCGCCGCAGACGGGGCGGCAGCATTTGGCCAGGGAAAAGCTTATGCCTTTCAAGCCGCCGCCGATAACGAGGACATCTCCGCCCCGAGCGTCCGCGCCCGCCGCCGGGCCGCTGTAACTGTAATTGCCCGCGCTTGCCGCCGGGCCGCGCTCGCCGTTCCCGTGTTCGGAATCGTAAATCCGCGCGTATTGTTCGGCGGCGTCTCCCGCGTCAAGCCTGCCCGCGGCCATCGCCTTGAAGAAGCCGCTCAGCTCTTTGTACCCCGCTTTCCTCGCAAGCTGGCTTACTGCGGCTTCGTCCCATGCGAGCTTGCGGTTCTTCAGCTTGCGCTCGAACTCTTCGCGGGCGAACTGCCCCTCCTTTACGGCCTTTTCATGCAGGGCCTGGCGTATCTTGCTCTTAGCCCGCGCCGAGGCCACAAAATTGAGCCATCCGAGATTCGGGCTTTGAGAGGCGGAGGTGAGTATCTCCACTTGGTCGCCGCTCTTCAGCCTGTGGCGCATGGGGCAGTTGCGCCCGTTGATTTTCGCTCCTACGCAGCGGTTCCCTATGTCCGAATGGATGCGGTAAGCGAAGTCGAGGACTGTGGCACCTTCCGGCAGTTTGTGCAAGTCCCCTTTCGGCGTGAACACATATATCTCCTCATCTTTCAGATTGAACCGCATCTGGTCGACAAGCTGTACGCTGTCGCCCGCTTCGAGGACGGAGCGCATCTCGCTTATCCATTCGTCAATGCCGCTTCCCCCGCTTTTCACGCCTTTGTACTTCCAGTGCGCCGCGAGTCCGTATTCGGCGATGGCGTCCATGCGCCCGGAGCGGATCTGCACCTCCACCCATTTGTCTTGCGGCCCGAGAACGGTGATATGCAGGCTTTCGTAGCCGTTGCTTTTGGGAACGCTGAGCCAGTCGCGCAGGCGCTTCGGGTTAGGCTGGTACATGTCTGTGATTATGCTGTAAACCTGCCAGCACTGCTGCTTCTCTTTGTCTTCGGGGCAGTCGAGGATGATCCTTATCGCGAACAAGTCGTAAACGTTCTCAAAGGCGCAGTGCTGTTTCTGCATTTTCCGCCAGATTGAGTGTATGCTTTTTGTCCGCCCCTTGATATGGAATTTCAGCCCGGCCTCATTCAAGAGTTTCCCTATCGGCTCGATGAAGGCTTCTATGTACTCGTCGCGGGAGTGTTTTGTGGCGCTGAGTTTTTCGCGTATCATGTAGTACGCGTCGTGTTCGAGATACTTTAAGGCAAGGTCTTCAAGCTCGCTTTTTATCTTGTAAAGCCCCAGCTTGTGGGCGATGGGGGCGTACAGGTGCATCGCTTCGCCGGCCGTTTGCCTCTGCGCTTCCTTGTCCTCCGCGTCGCGTATCCGCCGCATGGCCGCCAGCCGCTCGGCAATCATGATCAGTACGACGCGCATGTCTTCCGCGAAACCCATCAGCAGGTTGCGGAAGTTCTCCGTACCGGCCGCGGGCGTTTTGGAGTACAGCTCTTTCACCCTTTGCAAGCCTTCCACGATGTTCCTCGCGTCTTTCCCGAATTCGTTTTCTATCCCGTCAAGCTGCTCCCCCGTGCCGTCCGCTACGGAGGCGAGCAGGCAGCACATCGGTATGTCCCAGCCGAGATTCATTTCGGAATGCAGCACAAGGCAGGCCTCAAGTGAAGAGATGATGAAGCTGAAGCCGAAAACGTCCCGCGCCGCCCCGCGCCGGCATGCCTCTTTCTTTACATACTCTTTCACTTTCCGGAAGCCGGAAGCCTTTGCCGGGCTGGGGTCTGCCTTCGCTATTTCCCTTGCAAGCCCGAGCAGCCGCCGCCGTTCCTCTTCCGTGAAAACAAATCCGTTCATTATGCAGAACCGTTTCGCAAAGTTACAAACATTCCGTGTATGGCAAAGCTGCGGCGCGGCCGCCGGCTTCGCCCCTCTCACATAACCGGCGGGCGGCGGGCGCGTAAAGCGGCAAATTCTTATATTTGCGTTTCAAACCCATAAAACCTACATAAATATGCGGAACAGCAAGGTAACGATAGTGAAGGCTTTTTGCGCAACGCTTGCAGGATGCTTCCTCGTGACGCATCCTTACGACACGACAAAGCTGCTGGTCATGCTGGCAGGCTTGATATTCTTCGTCTACGGGTCCGTGTCGGTGGTCAAGGCGTTCTCCCGCTCCGGCGGCGCGGCGGAAGGCGGAAAGGCGGAGAAGCCTTTCCCCGTGTCAGGGATTGGCAGCGGCATATTGGGGCTGCTGCTGATGCTCGCCCCGGCGGTGTTCATTTCGGGCACGATGTATATATTGGGGATCCTGCTTGTGGCGGGCGGCGTATGGCAGATTGCCGAGTTCAGGTCGGCCGCGAAAATCGCGCCCGTGCCTTTGTGGCTCTACGTGTCCCCCGCGCTTGCGGCGGCGGCGGGAGTGTTTGTCCTCTTCAACCCCGCAGCCTCCGCCTCCCTGCCTTTCCTCATACTCGGCGCGGGCGGCATTGTGTACGGAATCTCTGAAATGCTCAAGTACTTCCGCATTAAAAAGGCCAACGCCCTGCTGTCGCGGCGGCTCGGCGGGGAAAAGGCTCACTCCGACGGCTTCGTAAGTTCTGAATCAGAAGGCGATGCCAGCGGACGTGACGCAGGATAAGGAGCGCTGCCATATAGGAATACCATTTTCGGGATATACCAAATAAGTCAGGCATAATCGGGATTAAGGAAGCGTTAAAACGTGCAGGTATCACATGTATTTGCCGTATCATTATATTGCGCCGGACGAATTCAGAGGGA
>CAZLLM010000105.1:0-5316 GCA_964560405.1 uncultured Prevotella sp. | reverse complement strand
GGCTCCGCGCCGGAAGCGGCGTGAGTGCGGGATGCGCGGCTCGTTTCCCGCGTTGCGGCGGACACAGGGCAGCAGGCGGGCGGTCAGAGCTCGCCGGAAAGCCATGCGTCAATGAGCTGGCGGGCGAGGCTCGCTTTTCCCGGCACGGCAGGCAGGTTGTCCGCACTGTACCATCCGCCCTTGTTCAGCTCGGACGGCTGCAACACGAGTTCGCCGCCCGCATAGTCGGCCACGAAGCCTGCCATAAGCCCGCACGGATAGGGCCACGCCTGACTGCGGAAGTACCTCACGCCGCTTATCCTGAGATTCGTCTCTTCCATAACTTCGCGCTCCACACATTGCTCCAGCGTCTCGCCCGTTTCTACGAACCCCGCCACAAGCCCCATATAATCAGAACGGAAGTCTTTCGACTGCACTAACAGGATCTCCCTGCCGCGCCTGACAAGCGCCATCACCGCGACCTGCAACTGCGGCCAGATTTCGTTCCCGCACGCCGCGCAACGCTTGCTTATCTTTGTCTCGAACATGAGTTCCGCGCCGCAGACGCCGCAGTATCTGTTGCGCGAGTCCCAATAAACCAGCTCTTCCATTTTCCCCGCCATTTCATAGACGCCGTGCGGCAGGCAATCGAAGCTCGCACGTAAAGGCATGAAAACATACCCTGACGGCGGTCCGGCGCTTTCGCTCACCTTGAAGCCGCGGACGGGCAGTCCGCCGGCGGTCTCAAACTCGTGTATGTGTTCCGCCGCTTCCGGCATTACGGGCGGAAGCCCGCCGCGTGGGACGGAAAACGCGCCGTCCCCGGTTTTTTCCAGCAGGATCTCATTCTTGCGGAAGATGTTCCAAATGTATTCGCAGCCCGTTTCTTCGCGCATCATCCGAGGCTTTTTTGTCAAAAGAATCCGCTTCTCCAACATTGCCGCCCCTGCGGAGAAAACGAAAGACGCGGCATCCGGGATTGCGCCGGATCCTGCGTCTTCGCTTTTGCCCGCGAGGCTTTGCGGAGCATCATATCCCCAACGATTTCCGCACGGCCGCAAACTTAGCGTCCGCCGCCTCCTTGGCCTCGCCGTAACGCTCGCGGCTGCCCATTTCGCCGCTCACTTCGACGTAGAACTTTATTTTCGGCTCCGTCCCCGAAGGGCGCACGCTTACTTTCGTGCCGTCAGCGGTGAACCATTGCAGCACATTGCTCGGCTCGGGCATCTGCAGATTGGCTGTGCGGCCGTCAGCTCCGGTTTCTTTCAGCGTCTTGTAGTCTTTCACCCTCACCACCTGCGAGCCGGCTATCTCATGCGGGGGGTTGGCGCGGAAATTGTCCATCATGCGCCTTATTTCGTCCGCCCCTGTCTTGCCCGGCTTCACCACGTTCACGGTTTTGTTCAGCTTGAGTCCGTATTCCGCGTACACGTCCATCAGCACATCAAAAAGCGTCTTGCCGCTGTCCTTCGCCCAAGCGCAAATCTCGGCCATCAAAGAACAGGCGGAGACGGAATCTTTGTCGCGCACGAAGTCTTCGGCCAGGAAGCCGTTGCTTTCCTCGCCGCCTCCGATATACGTCTTCCTGCCCTCGTTGAGGCGCATTTCGCGGGCTATCCATTTGAAGCCAGTATAGACATCCAGCATCTCACAACGGTTCTTGCGTGCGATTTCGCTTATTATTTCCGTTGTCACTATCGTCTTTACGATGTACTCATCGCCTTTCATCTTGTTTCGGGCAATGCGGTTGTTGATTATGTAGTACATGAAAATCATGCAGATCTGGTTGCCGTCAAGTATGACCCATTCTCCGCCGCTGTCTTTGCATGCCATTCCTATACGGTCGGCATCAGGGTCGCTGGCCATCACTATGTCAGCATCGATTTTCTTTGCCAAGCCCAGAGCCATAGTCAAAGCCTCCGCATATTCGGGATTAGGACTCTCGACGGTAGGGAAATTGCCGTCCTTTACCATCTGTTCAGGAACGCAATTGACGTTTTCAAAGCCCCACAGTTGCAAAGAACGCGGAATCAGCTTCATGCCCGTGCCGTGTATAGGCGTGTACACTATCTTCAAATCCTTCTGCCGTCCAATCACTTCCGGATCTATCGAAACTGTACGGATAAGGCGCAGGTATTCCGCATCGACATCCTCGCCGACAGACTGGATAAGGCGGCTGTCTCCCGTAAATTTTATGTCTTCCGGGCGAACCTTGTCCACTTCGCTGATAATGCCGCTGTCGTGGGGCGCAATCACCTGCGCGCCGTCATCCCAGTACACTTTGTAGCCGTTGTATTCCTTCGGATTGTGCGAAGCCGTTATGACAATTCCGCTTTGGCAGCGCAAATGGCGGATGGCGAAGGAAATCTCTGGCGTGGGGCGCATATCGTCAAACAGATATACCCTGATGCCGTTTGCGCTGAGAATATTCGCGGATGTCTCGGCGAACAAGCGGCTGTTGTTGCGGCAGTCGTGCCCTACGACAACGGATATCCCGTCCATTCCGCCGAAATGGCTTTTCAAATAGTTCGCCAGCCCCTGTGTCGCCAGTCCTACTGTGTAGATGTTCATTCTGTTGCTTCCCGGTCCCATAATCCCGCGCAAGCCGCCTGTGCCGAAAGCAAGGCTCTGATAAAAAGAATCTATGAGGTCTGCCTTGTCGTCATTGTCCAGCATTTCGCGCACCGCCTGTTTCGTAGCCTCATCGTACACCGGCGAATCCAGCCACTGCCGCGCTTTCCGCTTGCACTGCTCAATCAGTTCGTTTTTATTCTCCATGACTATTATTATTTGGTTTTTAATTTTCAGATTTTGCCGGAACAAGATACTTGTCCTTCGTCTGCCTTACAATCGCGTTTTTGTATTTTTCCGGGAAGCCCGGACGTTCTACCGCTTTCCCCATGCCTGCGGGAGTGCGGGCGAATTCGCCGTTTTCCTCCGGCTTTATCACTTGGTCGTTGTATTTCACGACAAGATATATGCCCAAGTCTTTCCACCTCTCGTGCATTTTCTCCGCCGCCTTGATTGAATATTCCGTAAGGTATTCCGCCGCCTTGTCAGGCCGTTCATTATAAAGGGACACCGCCTTATCCTCTGTTTCTTTTTGCCGTGAGAGGCAAAGGGAGTCCAATTCGTCGCGTGCAGATTTCAAGTCGCCGAACATCATCGAGTATCTCGGATAGACCATATTGGAAATCCAATTGCTCACCCAAAAAGCGGAATTCCAAGAGAAAGTGACCGCGTCCGCCGTCCCGCGAGCGAAACATTCCGGCACTTGCGTTATGCAGCAATACATAGGCGTAAATGGAACCATATTCGCGTCGTCGTTTCCGAACCAAAGCACTCCGCCTACCGCGTCCGGCATAAAGGAACGCATTTGGGCGACAAACACGAAAGAGCTTTGCTGTGTCGAAACAGGACGCTCATTGAAATATTGCCTGCCTTCGCATTCCCACGTAAGAGGCGTGGGGCGGTACGGAGCCTCGTACACTCCCGCCCCCAAGTCATCGGTTATATTGAAAGGCGTACCCTCGTAATGGTCGCGCATGCTTTCCATAACGTCATGCACAGACAATTTGCGCTTCGGCTTTACGAACAGGGGCATGGGCTCGGCCTCCGGGTTTTCCCCAGAAGCGTATCCTATATATTTTTCCATTCCCTCATTCCAGCGGTTGAAGAAGCTCCACACACGCGCCTCGCAGAAACGCAGCGCGGCGAAGTCTGCCGGACAATAAGCGGCCGCAAAATCGAAATCCTCGTCCGCGCCTGTAAAATACCCCTTTCGTCTCGCGAACTTTATAACGTCTTCCGAATAAAGCACGTTCTTTTTGTCCTTGAAATCAAGCTTGTGTATCCTGCTTTGGTTGGCATGCGCGCTGATGCAGTCGTCAGGTATCCTCACCGCCGCCCATACCGCGCCCTTTTCCTCCGTGCCTTTTCCAATCATCTCCAATATCCAGGCTTCGTTCTTGTCTGCCACAGAAAAACTCTCCCCCTCGCTGCAATAACCGTACTTTCCCACAAGAGATGTCATGTTTCCAATCGCTTCACGAGCCGTCTTGGAACGTTGCAAAGCTATGAAAATCAAGCTCCCGTAGTCAAGAAGCCCGTTTTTGTCCACAAGTTCTTCGCGGCCGCCGAAAGTGGTCTCCCCTATCGCCACCTGATGCTCGTTTATGTTGCCCACGACATTATAAGTCACAGAAGCCTCCGGTATCTTGCCGAGAAAATCGTTGGTGTCCCAGCAACGCACTTCCCGTTCCTCGTCGCTGGCGTGTTTTCCTGCGGGAAAATGCCACAGCGAGCCGTACATTCCGTAGTCGTCAGCCGCGTATGTTATCATGACCGAGCCGTCTGCCGACGCACCTTTGCCCACAATGAAATTAGTGCAGCCGTAAGACGGCGCGGCAAGCGCGAACAGCGCGGACAATGCCGCGTATGGTTTCCAAGTATTCAGTCCGAAATTCATCCTGTTTGCTTTGATTGCTATTTGCAGGCTTTGAACGAGATGTCAAGGCTCTTCACTGAATGAGTGAGCGCACCAACCGAAATGTAGTCTACGCCGCATTCCGCGTAACTTCGGATTGTTCCGAGAGTTATGCCGCCGCTCGATTCCGTTTCGTACCGCCCGCCTATAATATCCACTGCCTTCTTCGTGTCTTCAACCGTGAAATTGTCGAGCATTATGCGGTTCACGCCGCCGTGCCGCAGCACTTGCTCTATCTCTTCGAATGTCCGCGTCTCGATTTCTATCTTCAGGCTCTTGTTATTCGCTTTCAAGTATTCATGGCAGCGGTCTATCGCGCAGGCAATCCCTCCGGCGAAATCCACATGGTTGTCTTTCAGCAGAATCATGTCGAAGAGCCCGATCCTGTGGTTCTCTCCGCCGCCTATCTTCACCGCCATCTTTTCGAGCAGCCTCATTCCGGGCGTGGTCTTGCGGGTGTCAAGCACTTTGGCTTTCGTGCCTTTGAGCATCTGCATATACCTGTCTGTCACAGTGGATATCCCGCTCATGCGCTGCATGATATTCAGCGCCAGCCGCTCTGTCTGCAAAAGGCTTCTTACGCTTCCTGAGACTGTCATGGCTATGTCGCCGGGCTTCACGTGCGCACCGTCGCCGGCAAGCACGGTCGTTTCCAGCGCAGGGTCGAACCGCCGGAACACTTCCTTTACTATCTCCACCCCCGCCAATACGCCGGCTTCCTTCACCAGCATCTGCGACTTCCCCTCCGCTGCCGCGGGGATGCAGCAAAGCGTGGTGTGGTCGCCGTCGCCTATGTCCTCGTCAAAGGCCAGGTCGATAAGCCTGTCCACCAATTCCTTTTCAGTGTACAT
>CAZLLM010000104.1:0-5341 GCA_964560405.1 uncultured Prevotella sp. | reverse complement strand
CCCCGCAAACGCTCCCGCCGGTGCGCCTCCGCACCCGCGAAACATCGGCGCGCCCGCCTGCGAAACACGGCGGCGGTGCGGAGGGGCGGGGCTTTCACGGGAACGCGGAGGCCGCCCAGCCGTTTTTTGCGGGCGGTCATTTCCCTGAGCGCGCCTGACGCGGCTTCCCCGCCTCCTCTCCGACGAGCCGCGCGCCACGCAAACGGCGGCGGCGCGGACGCGCTAACGGAAACTGCCGAGAACCTTTTGCAGGCGGCTTATGAAGCTGTCGGCCTCGCTTTCGCTCAGGCACAGCGGCGGGAGCAGGCGCAGGGTGTCCGCCCCTGACGCGCCGGTGAACACCCGCCCTTCGAATATCAGCCGGCGGCGCAGCTCCCTGACAGGCACGCCGAACTCCGCGCCTATCATAAGCCCGCGCCCCCGCACCTCTTTCACCTGCGGCAGAGCCTTGAGGCTTCTGATGAGGCGGCCGCCCGTTTCGGCGGCGTTGCCGATGAGGTTTTCCTCCTCCATGACATCGAGCACGGCAAGCGCCGCCGCGCACGCGAGGTGGCTGCCGCCGAAGGTGGTGCCAAGCCGCCCGTGCACAGGCTCGAAGCCGGGCGAAATCAGCACTCCGCCCATGGGGAAGCCGCCGCCCATGCCTTTGGCGACGGTGATGAGGTCGGGGCGGACGCCGAGATGCTGGTGCGCGAAGAACCTGCCTGTGCGCCCGTAGCCGCACTGCACCTCGTCGCAGATCAGAACCGCACCCGTGTCGGAGCAGGCCTTGCGCAGCCCCTGCATGAACTCACGCCCGGCGAGCCGGACGCCGCCCACGCCCTGCACGCACTCCACGATGACGGCGCAGACATCGCCTTTCTCCATTTCGGCCTCGAAAGCGCCGAGGTCGTTCAGCGGCAGGAACGTGACATGGCCGTTCTTGTTCACGGGGGCGCAGATTGCGGGGCTGTCGGTGGCTTCCGCGGCGAGGGACGTGCGCCCGTGGAAGGCGCGCTCCGCCGCCAGTATGCGCGTGCGCCCGTTTTTGAACGAAGCGAGCTTGAAAGCGTTCTCGTTGGCTTCCGCGCCGGAATTGACGAGGAACAGGCTGTAATCCTCGTAGCCGGAGGCCTTGCCGAGCCGTCCGGCGAGCTCGGCCTGCAAGGAGTTGATTACCGAGTTGGAGTAGAAGCCGAGCCTGTTCAGCTGCTCCGTTACGCGCTGCGTGTAGCGCGGATGGCAGTGGCCGATGCTTATCACCGCGTGTCCGCCGTAAAGGTCAAGGTACTCTTTGCCTTCGGAGTCCCACACCTTGCAGCCGCGTCCGCGGACGATGTTCACTCCGTAGAGGGGGAAAACGTCAAAGGGCTTCATTTCTGTAAGTTTTTCCGGCTTGCCGCGCTCTCAGAACGCCGAGGCCTTTAATCTGAGCCCCGCTGTCTCGGGGATGCCGAACATGATGTTCATGTTCTCCACCGCCTGCCCCGCCGCGCCTTTGAGCAGGTTGTCGATGACGGAGGTGATGAGCAGGCGGCCGCCGTATTTCCTCGCGTTCACGAGCGCCCGGTTGGTGTTGACCACTTGTTTGAGGTCGATGTCGCACGTAACGTAGCGTGTGAACGGCTCGCCGCCGTACACCGCGTAGCATTCGTCAATCTCCTCCTGGCTGAGGCCGGAATGCATGAAGATGACGGCGAATATCCCGCGCGCGAAATCCCCGCGGCAGGGAACGAAGTCGAGCGAGCCCGCGAAGCCGGGCTGCAGCTGGAGCAGGCTCTGCCGTATTTCGGGCAGATGCTGGTGGCAGAACACCTTGTACGTGCTTATGTTGCCCGTTCGCCAGCTGAAGTGCGTAGCGGCCGTCGGCTTCACGCCCGCCCCGGTGCTTCCTGTAAGAGCGTTTATGTATATGTCGCCTTCCAGCGCCCCGGCGCGGGCGAGCGGCAGCAAGGCGAGCTGTATGCAGGAGGCGAAACATCCGGGATTGGCCACGCGCGCCGCGCCGGCTATGTCGCGGCGCCGCAGTTCCGGCAGCCCGTATACGAAATCGTTGCCCGGCGCCGCAAGGCGGAAGTCCTGCGAGAGATCTATAATCCTCACGTTTGGGGGGATGGGATGCCCGGCGAGGAACTGCGCGCTTTTCCCGTGTCCGGAGCAAAGGAAGACGACATCGCATTCTTCGAGAGGCAGCCTGCCGGTGAAGCGCATCCCGGTCTCGCCGAGCAGCCCCTCATGCACGTCGCTGAGCAGGCGGCCCGCGCTGCTTTCGCTGTGGACGAAAGCTATTTCCGCTTCGGGATGGTTAAGGAGTATCCGGCACAATTCGCCGGCGGCGTAGCCCGCGCCGCCTATTATCCCGGCCTTTATCATGGATTTTCCTTAGGGATTATTATACAGCACAGCACGTAGAAAACGCATCCGGGCAGGATTGCGAAAAACACGGTGATCAGCGCGCAGGCAAGGCGCACGAGCGTAGGGTCTGTGCCGAAGTATTCGGCGATTCCTCCGCAGACTCCGGCTATCATCTTGTTCCCGGAACGGCAGAGTCTCTTGTATTCGGGCATATCCGGTATGTTGTCGATTTCATGTCAGGAAACGCCTCAACGCCTTTCGCCTTTATGTTTCGAATAGTAGACGCGCAGCGGGGTGGATGCGACCTTGATGAAACCTTTCGCCTCTTCGGGAGTCCAGCCCCGCTGGGCTTCGCCGTATTCGCCGAAAGGGTTTTTCACGAGGTCGTCTTTCGAATCAACGCCTACGGTCTCGAAGGAATACGGGCGCAGCCTCAAGGTCACGATGCCGTTCACGTTGCGTTGCGAGCTTTCGAGCATCGCCTCGATGTCGGGCATGACAGGCTCGAGGTACTGGCTTTCGTGGAGGAACATGCCGTACCATTCGGCCACCTGGCCTTTCCAGTATTGCTGCCATTTGGAAAGCGTGTATTTTTCAAGGAAACGGTGCGCCCCTATTATCAGCATCGGCGCGGCCGCTTCGAATCCCACGCGCCCTTTCAGCCCCACGATAGTGTCGCCTACGTGGCAGTCGCGCCCTATCGCGTAGGCCGCGCCTATCTCCTCGGTCTTCTGTATGGCCTTTACCTTGTCGTCGTATTTCATTCCGTCAACCGATGCGATCTCCCCTTTCTCGAAGCCTATTTTAAGCTCACGCGGCTCGCTTTGCACGGCATGCTTCAGATACGCGCTTTCGGGAAGCCCTTTGCCGCTGTCGAGAATTTCCCCGCCGCAGATGGATGTGCCCCATATTCCCACGTTGTACGAATATTTCAGCTTGGCGAAGTCGGCTTCAAAGCCGTGCGCGTTAAGGTAGTCGGCTTCCTCCTTGCGGCTCAGCTGCTTGTCGCGCGTGAGTGTGATTATCTCGGTATCCGGGGCGAGGACGAGGAAAGTCATGTCGAAGCGGATTTGGTCGTTACCCGCCCCTGTGGAGCCGTGGGCGATTGCGTCAGCCCCTATCTCTTTCGCGTAACGCGCTATCGCCATCGCCTGGAAAATGCGTTCCGACGAGACCGACACGGGGTAGCAGCCGTTGCGCAGCACATTGCCGTAAATCATGAACCGCAGGCTTTTCTCGTAGTATTCCCGAGTAACGTCAAGGGTTACGTACTTCTTAGCACCCAGCTTATAGGCGTTCTCCTCGTTCTTTTGCAGCTGTTCCTTGCTGAATCCGCCTGTGTCGGCGCACGCGGCGTAAACTTCATATCCCATCTCGCGGGAAAGATACATCACGTTGTACGATGTGTCGAGTCCGCCGCTGAAAGCCACAACCACTTTCTTCTTGTCCATGATTATTTTTGGTTCGTTTGCGATTGTCTTTGAACTTGTCCGCGATTTCCCGGACATCTTTGCGGCTGCCCCCGACACGGCCGCCTTGCGGTCAGCGCAGCCCTTTCTCGGCGAAGTCTTTCGCCATTTTCACCACCTCATCCGGCAATTGCATCGGCAAAGGCTCGCCCTCGTGTTTCGCAGGGTCGTAAAGCATTCCCGTGCAGACACAGTATTTCCGCTTGGTGCGTGCCAGTATGTCGCAGTTTACGCAGCACGGGGTTTCGGGCGTGCCGCAGCCTTTCCAGTACTCATCGTCCTGCGTCAGTTCCGAGAACGGCACAGGCACATACCCCAGCCGCGTGTTGATTTTCATCACAGCCCCTTGACTCGTAAGGCCGAACAGTTTGGCTTTCGGCCAGCGCAGGCGGCTCAGCGTGAACGCCGCTTCTTTGATTCGCGTCGCAAGATGGCGGTTTCTGAACTTTTCCATAACGATAAGCCCGGAATTGGCGACATAATGCTTGTCTTCCCAGCTTTCTATGTAGCAAAATCCTGCAAACTCCTCCCCGGCAAGGGCTATAATCGCTTTCCGCTCCCTCATCTTCCTTGCCACATATTCGTGGGTGCGCGAGGCTATCCCCGAGCCGCGCACCTTGGCTGCATCGGAAATGGTTTTCAGTATCGTGTCGACATAACGCTCGTGCGAAACATCTGCCACCTCTACGCTTATTCCGTCATCGTAAGTCATTATATACGTGAAATACGTCCGGCGTGTTCAAAGTGCGCCGGACATAGTCAGAAACACATCGGACGTATTTTGGAATATGGCAGGCACGTTTCGACGCACATCATACCTCTTTCAAAACAAAACGGGCTTGTTTCATAATGCCGCCGGTTTGCAATGTGCAGGCCGCGTGTTCGTTGCCGGTATCCTGACGCGGCGGTTCCGGCGGCAAACCATGGGCGCGTCCCTTCTCCTCATTCCTTGTCTTCTTGCAACTCAGGAATGAGCGTCGCCAGTTCTTTCATCACATTCGCCCGGTCAGCGCCCTGCGCGGTTATGACAAGTATCGTGTCGTCTCCCGAAACGGTTCCGGCTATGTCAGCGAAATGGCATGCGTCTATGCTTGCGGCCAGCGGCATGGCGAAGCCCGGCAACGTATGCAGCAGAAGAAGCTCGCCGCCCGCGTCGCAGCGCAGGAAGATTGAGCCGCCGGCAAGCGCGGCGAAATCGTTTTTCCTGACGCGGTGAACATATTTCGGGTTGTCAGGCAGCACATATTTGTAACAGCCCATCGAATCAGTGGCTTTCGCGGCGCGGAGTTGCTTCAAGTCACGCGAGAGCGTGGCCTGCGCGTAATCAAAACCGGCTTTCCTCATCTCTTCGAGCAATTCTTCCTGACTGTGGATTTCTTTCGTCAGCAAGATGTTGCGTATAAAGTCAAGGCGGTTGCTTTTCTTTGACATTCATTAGCGGTTTTTTACGTTATACCGCCGCGAAATTACGTATATTTTTCAACTATGCAAAGCATATTCACAAAATGCAGACATCCGCTCTTTTGCCGTCGTTTACC
>CAZLLM010000103.1:0-5366 GCA_964560405.1 uncultured Prevotella sp. | reverse complement strand
CGTGGATTTCGTATCTTTGCAAGGCGTTATTGCGCATAATGTCATGAACATATCGACAATTACGCTCTGCCCCGTCTGCGGCTCGGAGCGCATTCACAAATACGTTTCGGTTATAGACCATTATGTAAGCGGGGAGATGTTCGACCTTTACGAGTGCGCCGTTTGCGGGATGCGTTTCACACAAGGCGCGCCCGCCGAGAAAGAGGCTGCGCGGTATTATTCCTCACCCAACTACATTTCACACACCAATACACGCAAGGGGCTGCTAAATCGTGCATACCACGCCGCTCGCGCCGTAACGCTGCGGCGCAAGGCGCGGTTAGTGATGAGAGTATCGGGCAATCGGGGGGGGGGGCGACTGCTTGACATTGGCGCGGGTACAGGACACTTCGCCCGCGAAATGTCGCGCCGGAACTTTGCAGTGGAGGCGGTGGAAGCTGATGCTGCGGCGCGCGCTGCAGCCGCGAAAATTACCGGCGTGAAAGAAAAAGGGACGGACGCATTCACGTTGTACGAGAACGAGAGCTTTGACGCGATAACTATGTGGCATGTGCTGGAACATGTGTACCGCTTGGCGGAGGAATGGCAGACGTTGCGCCGTCTTCTGAAAAAAGACGGGCGATTGGTTATCGCTGTACCGAACTGCGCCTCGCTTGACGCACGGCGGTACGGAGAATTCTGGGCCGCATATGACGTGCCGCGCCATCTGTGGCACTTCACTCCGCATACCATGCGCCTCATGGCCGAACGCTACGGCTTTCGAATAACAAGTTCGCACCCCATGCCGCTTGATGCGTTTTACATCTCAATGCTGTCGGGAAAGTATGCCAGACACAGACTTGCCTTTATACGTGGCGCGGCTTTCGGCGCTTATTCGTGGTTCAGAACGTTCGGCGACAAGGAGCGCAGCAGCTCGATAGTGTACATAATGGAAAAACTTTGAACCCACAAACACAATACCCTATTTGCTGATGACAAAGAAAAAGAACGTGCGCAGCGGGTTGCGTCTTAATGTAGTCACTTCGTGCATAAGTACGACGCTCGTACTCGTGCTGCTCGGTACGGTGGTGTTCTTCGTAGGTACGGCAAGACGGCTGAGCGATTTGTTACGCGAGAACTTCACTGTTTCCGTAATGCTTGATGACGACATACCCTACAAAGAGGCGAAACAGATGCAGGAACAACTGCGCAAGCTTCCCTGCGCAGCCGGAGTGAGCTATGTGTCTAAGGAACGCGCCGCCGCCGAACAGACAAAGGCGATGGGACTTGATCCTTCGGAGTTCCTTGACTCCGATCCCATTCCGGCCTCTTTTGAGATACACCTGAAAGCCGACTACACCACAGGCGACAGTCTCGAAACCATTGCGGTGAAACTGAAAGAGCAAAAATACGTGATGGATATTGACTATCCCAAGGAACTCATGGAAAGCATTAACATCAACATACGCCGCTTGAGTACCGTTTTCCTCGCGCTTGCGCTGCTGCTCACCTTTGTCTCTTTCGTGCTTATCAACAACACGATGCGCCTCAGCATATACGCACATCGCTTTTCGATACGCACAATGCAGCTCGTAGGGGCGAAACCTTCTTTCATAAGACGACCTTTCATGGCGAAAGCGTTTTGGGTTGGATTTACGGCGGCCTTGATAGCCTGTACGCTGCTTGTGTGCGGGATTGACGCGCTTCTGCGCTTCGACCCGACAATTGCAAAGGCGATAACGTGGGAAACGGTGGCGGCTACAACAGGCTTCGTGTTCGGCTGCGGCATAATCCTCATATTCCTCTGCTCGTATTTTTCCGTTAACAAATACCTGCATATGAGGGCAGACGACATATACCGCACGTGAACCGCCGTATGGACAAAAAAGTAACAACCATACAAAACATATTATGTTATGGACAAAAGAAACCTTGCGTTCACACGCAGAAATTTCATTCTCTTGGCAGTAGGGGCAGCTGCCGTGCTGCTCGGATTCGTACTTATGGCTGGCGACGGATCTACTGAAACCGTGTTCAATCCCGGCATATTCTCGGCACGGCGCATTACCGCGGCTCCGGTAATCAGCTTCCTCGGCTTCGTATTCATGATTGCGGCCATACTATGCCCCGCCAAGGGAAAGGAAAACGGCGACAAAAGCGGCAAGGACGACATCCGGCTTGGGAAATAAGAGACGTATATGGACTGGCTGCAAACCATAATTCTCGCAATAACGGAAGGCCTTACCGAATTCCTTCCCGTATCATCGACAGGCCACATGATAATAGCCCAAAGCGTGTTAGGGATAGAAAGCTCCCCTTTCGTGAAAGCATTCACCGTCATCATCCAATTCGGCGCAATCCTTTCGGTGGTCGCGCTTTATTGGCGCAGGTTCTTTTATCCCGATACAATGCGTACAAAGGGATACACGTGGTGGCAGGCCGTGAAAAGATTCTATACAAGGCTCATAATAGGCGTGACGCCCGCCGCAGCGTTAGGTTTGGTGTTCAGCGACACTATCGAGTCGAACCTTGGGAACGTTACACTCGTCGCCGCAATGCTCATAGCTGGCGGTATCTTTATGCTCTTTTGCGACAGGATTTTCAGACGAGGAACGCTTGACGAACCCTCCTGCAAAGAGGCTTTTGCGATAGGCGCGATACAATGCATCTCCATGATTCCCGGCGTTTCGCGCTCTATGGCGACGATAGCGGGCGGCATGTCGCAGAAGCTGACGCGCCGCGCCGCCGCTGAGTTCTCCTTTTTCCTCGCTGTCCCCACCATGCTGGGGGCTACGTGCCTTGAAACGTACAAGCTCGCGTTTCACGGCGACGGCAACTTGCTCCTGCAAGGAAACAATCTGCTTATGCTCATGCTCGGAAACATCGTAGCGTTCATAGTGGCTGCGGCGGCGGTAAAGCTTTTCGTCGGATACGTGAGCAAACATGGCTTCGCCGCATTCGGATGGTACAGGATAATCGTTGGAACGGCGATCATTCTGCTCGGAACACTCGGTGTCGACCTGCGAATACTGTGAGAATGTAATGAATTTTTTCGAAGGACAGATACTCGCTTTCGACAAGCCGTACCGCACCACCTCGTTCAATGTGGTCTACGGAGTGCGCAACGCGCTTACAGCGCATTTGGGCGGCAGAAAGATAAAAGTGGGTCACGCCGGAACACTCGACCCGCTTGCCACCGGAGTGCTGCTTGTATGTACCGGACACGCCACGAAGCGCACCGAAGAGCTGCAGCGGATGAGCAAGGAATACGTGGCGACCCTGAAACTCGGGGCTACAACCGCAAGCTACGACATGGAGCATCCCGAAAACGCCGTGTTTCCCACCAAACAAATCACCCGCGAACTCGTGGAAAAAACGCTGCAACGCTTCACAGGAGAGATACGCCAGACACCGCCCGAATTTTCCGCCTGCAAAATCGAGGGAAAACGCTCCTATCTTCTCGCCCGCCGCGGAAAAGAGATACAGTTACAGCCCAAAACGCTGCACATCGCCGCCATTGAGCTTCTGGATTACACTATGCCTTTAATCACCATACGCGTCGTGTGCGGCAAAGGCACTTACATCCGCGCCCTTGCCCGCGACATCGGCGAAGCGCTCGGAAGCGGGGCATATCTCACCGCGCTGCGCCGCACCAGGGTCGGGGGCTTCTCCGTCGGCGACTGCCTTGCGCCGGACGACTTCCCCGCATGGCTGGAAAGCGTGGACGCGAACCCCCTTGGCATAGAGCAAGCGCAAAACCAACTGAAAAACAATCTGCCGTTATGAAACTATCCCAATTCAAGTTCAAGCTCCCGGAAGACAAAATCGCGCTCTATCCGCCCATGCACCGCGATGAATCCCGCATGATGGTACTTCACCGCGCCACAGGCAAGATAGAACACAAAATCTTCAAGGACATACTAAACTTTTTCGATGAAAAAGACGTGTTCGTATTCAACGATACGAAAGTGTTCCCCGCCCGCCTCTACGGACTGAAGGAAAAAACCGGCGCGCGTATCGAAGTTCTTCTTCTTCGCGAGCTGAAACCGGAAATACGCCTGTGGGACGTGCTCGTCGACCCGGCGCGCAAAATAAGGATAGGCAACAAGCTCTTCTTCGGCGAGGACGGCAGCATAATGGCGGAAGTCCTTGACAACACTACAAGCCGCGGGCGCACGCTCCGTTTCCTCTATGACGGCTCACACGACGAGTTCAAACGGCAGCTCTATGCTCTGGGAGAAGCCCCCCTGCCCAAAATCATAAAGCGTCCGGCCGAAAAGGAAGACATAGAGCGCTTCCAGTGCATATTCGCCAAAAACGAAGGCGCCGTAACCGCGCCCGCCTCCGGCCTACATTTCTCGCGTGAGCTTATGAAGCGTATGGAGATAAAGGGGATTGATTTCGCGTTCCTCACAATGCACTGCAGTCTGGGGACGTTCCGCTCCACTGACGTAGAAGACCTTTCGAAGCATAAAATGGATTCCGAACAGATGTTTGTGGGCAAGGAATGCTGCGACAAGGTGAATGCCGCGCTGTCTGCAGGCCGCAAAGTAGTGGCCGTAGGCACTACCGTGCAGCGTGCGATGGAAACTGCCGTAGGCGCCGACAACAACCTTAAGGAATTCGAGGGATGGACAAACAAATTCATCTTCCCTCCGTATGATTTCCACCTTGCCAGCGCGATGGTGTCTAATTTCCAGCTGCCTTTCAGCACGCTCCTCATGCTTACGGCAGCATTCGGCGGATACGAAAACACCATGGCCGCGTACAAGGTGGCTCTGAAAGAAGATTACAAGTTCGGCCCCTACGGCGACGCAATGCTTATTATCGACTGACACACAAAGTTTACATAGGGCTCGGCTCTAATCTCGGCTGCCGCGAAGAAAACATACGGCAGGCTCTGAACCTGCTCACGCAAGGCGGCACGCGGCTCGCCGCGCTTTCGCCGCTCCGCGAAACAGCCCCCCAAGGCTTCGCGTCGCCGCACGCCTTTCTCAACGCGGCCGCCCTCCTGCTCACGCCCCTCAGCCCGCAAGCGTTCCTCAACGCGGCGCGGCAGACCGAAATCGCGCTCGGACGCACGTCCAAGTCACACGGCGGAATATACAGCGACCGCACCATAGACATCGACATACTCTTCTACGACAGCATAACCCTCAGCACCCCGCGCCTGACAGTCCCGCATCCGCGGATGCATGAGCGCGAGTTCGTGCTCGCGCCTCTCTGCGAAATCGCGCCCGGCGTGAAGCACCCGCTCACAGGCGAGACCGTCGCCGCAATGCTCCGCGCCCTGCGCAGGAACGCCGCCGGCGCGGCGCGGCAGTGAAGGCCGGATACTCCCGGCGCATTCCCGAAGCCCCTCGCCGCAATGCGAAACGGCTCGAACT
>CAZLLM010000102.1:0-5379 GCA_964560405.1 uncultured Prevotella sp. | reverse complement strand
CCGCCGCCTTTGACGGTGTTGGTGAATGGGCGCCCGGAGAACTCGCCCCTGTACCATTCCCTGTCGCACAGCCCGTACCACGGCTCCAAGCATACGAAGGGCGCGTCGCAGCCGAAAGGCGACCAGACGAGGAAGACGGGCGCGCCGCTGCTCACCCTCACCACGGGCCTGCGCTCCGTGTCGAGCAGCGTGATGCTGCTCACCTGGCTGTTGTCGATTATTAGCGAATCGCCGGCGAAGCATTCGTCGCGCACTTCCATCAGCCCGCCCTCGGCGGGCAGCCTGTACCGTTTTCTGCCGAGGCAGCCCGATATGCCCACGGTGGCGCTTTCGGGGGACGGGGCATCGAACATCAGGTATCCCTTGACGGCGGCGCCGGGCTTGAAGCCGCGGAAAAAGAACGAGGGGTGGCCGCCGATTTGGAATGGCATATCGTCGCAGCCGGGGTTGCGCACCGTCCAGCGCACACGCACCGTCCTGCCGCGCAGGGAGAACGACTGCTCAAGCTCGAACTTGAATGGGAACACGGCGCGCGTGGCGGCGGTGTCGTGCGTGACATAGGATATGGCGCCGCTGTCCTGCGACTTTATGTCGAACATCCTCTCCTGCAGGAAGCCGTGCTTGGGGATTTCCCGTCTCACTCCGCGGAGCGTGCAGGTGTTCCGCCACAGGCTTCCCACTACCGGGAACAGCATGGGGCAGCTCCGCCCCCAGAAAGCGGGGTCGGCCTGCCAGAAATACTCCTCTCCCCCGCCCGCCGCGTCGCGCAGGCTGCACAGCTCCGCGCTGAGGCGCCGCGTGCTGATGGTTATCTCTCCGTTGCTCAGTGTTTCCATGGCGTTTGCGCCGGCGGGTTTCCGCCCCCGGACGGGCTACAGTGTGTTCCGTTTCAGTTTCTCCACGTAATCGTCTATGCGCCTCAACTCCGCCGGTATGTCTATCCTCTGCGGGCAGTGGGGGCTGCACTGGTTGCAGCCCGTGCAATGGTCGGCCTGCCTCAGCTTCGGCACGCTGCGGTCGTAGCCTATCAGGTACGCCCGGCGGGCTTCGCTGTAATTCTTGTCGCGGGAGCTTGCGGGCACGCGGCTGTCATTGACGCATTTGTTGTAGTGCAGCAGTATCGCCGGTATGTCAATCCCGTAGGGGCACGGCATGCAGTACTTGCAGTCGTTGCAGGGTATGGTGGCGAACTGCATCATCCGCGCGGCGGCCTGGCGCAGGAAGCCGGTCTCGTCCTCGCTCAGCGGCCGCAGCGGGCTGTAAGTCCCTATGTTGTCCAACAGGTGTTCCATGCGCGTCATGCCGCTGAGCACGGTCAGGACTCCGGGGAAAGAGCCAGCGAACCGGAACGCCCACGAGGCGACGCTCTTCTCCGGCTCGCGCCGCTTGAACATCGCCACGATGTCGTCGGGCACGTTTGAGAGGCGGCCTCCTAAGAGCGGCTCCATCACTACGGCGGGGATGCCGCGCTTCGCCAGCTCGTTGTAGAGGTATTCCGCGTTTGTGTTGCGCTCGTTTATCTGCTTGGCGTAATTCCAGTCGAGGTAGTTGAGCTGTATCTGCACGAAGTCCCACTTGTACTTGCCGTTCTCCGCCAGCAGGCGGTCGAACACCCTGATGTCGCCGTGGTAGGAGAACCCCAAGTTGCGTATGCGCCCTGCGGCGCGTTCACCCATAAGGAAGTCCAGGATGCCGTTGCTGATGTAGCGGCTTTCGAATTCCCCCATCGCGTCGCTCCCCCCGCCGACGCTGTGCAGCAGCATGTAGTCGATGTAGTCGGTTTGCAGCGCTTTCAGCGAGTTGCGGTACATTTCGAGCGAGGCCTCGCGGCTCCATGTCGATGGGGCGAAGTTTGAGAGCTTTGTGGCGATGAAATAGGAGTCGCGGGGGTATTTTTTCAAGGCGATGCCGGTGGATTGCTCCGACTTGCCCTGACAGTAGGCGGGGGACGTGTCGAAATAGTTCACGCCGTGCTTGTAGGCGTAGTCCACCAGTTTGTTCACCATTTCCTGGTCTATCTCTTCGTTCCCCTCCCGCGCCGAGCGCCCTCCGACGGAAGGCAGGCGCATCATGCCGAAACCGAGAAGCGACACCTTGTCGCCGGTCTTGGGATTGGTGCGGCAGGTCATCTGTCCGGGTTTCCCCGCCTGGCTTTCGCGGGAAGCCGCGCCTTGCCCGCCGTCGCAGGCCGCCAGAGCGGCGGCCGCTCCCGCGGCTCCCGTCATTTTCAGGAAGCTGCGGCGGGATATGGCGTTATTGCTGTTGCTGTCCATAGGCTCTGGATTGTTTCTTTCGTGCCTTGCGGCTCGTCTGACGCTAAATTGTGCTGTGGGTCTCGTTCCCCTCCACGTAGATTGCGCTGAAAGGCCGGGCGGGGCATAGGTTCTCGCAGGCTCCGCAGCCGATGCAGCGTTCGATGTTTATCGCTGGTATCAGCGTCGGGCGGCCGTCTTGCCTCCCCTCGTTCCCTGCGCCGCCCTTGTCGCGGGCGGCCTCGTCGTAAGGTATCATTTGTATGGCTCCCGCGGGGCAGTGCCGCGCGCAGTTGTCGCAATGGACGCTGCCGGTTGCGGCGATGCAGTTCTGCTTCACCCATACCGCGCTCCCTATTTTAACGGACGATTTTTCCGCCAAGTCGATAAGGCTTATCGCGCCGGTGGGGCAGACTTCGGAGCATTTCACGCATTCGGGGCGGCAGTAGCCTCGCTCGTAGCTCATCTCAGGCTGCATGAATCTCGACAGGTCGTCCGACGGGCGGAGGACACCGTTGGGGCAGACCGAGACGCACAGCTGGCAGGCGGTGCAACGCCGGGCGAAGCGGCGGGCGCTGTCCGCCCCCGGCGGCAGGATGTGCGTCTTGCGGGTGGGGATCTTCTTGTCTTCTATGAACGCGAGGCCGCCGTCCACTTTCTTCTCCTGAGCTTTCACGGCGGAGGACGCGGCTGTCAGGGCTGCGGCGGCGAGGAACGCGCGGCGCGAGCCGTCCGGCTTCCCGGAGGCGGCTTGCGCGGCCGCCGCGCAGGGCTGCTTTGCCGTCTTGCGGGGATGCGTGTAGGCGATGGCTCCGGCGTTGCATTCCCCGATGCAGTCCATGCAGGCGACACAGCGGCTGTAATCGATGCGATGGCCTGCCGCATCGATGCAGGCGGCCTTGCAGTTGCGGGCGCAAAGTTTGCAGTTTACGCACTTCTCCGTGTCAATTACGGGCTTGAGCCACGAAAAGCGGGCTATGAAGCCGAGAACCGTCCCGACGGGGCATACCGTGTTGCAGTATGTCCTGCCATTTCTCCACGCAAGCGCAGAGAGGATGACGAACGTCGCCGCGGCGGTAATGAAAGCCGGCAGGCTTTTCAGCCAGACGTCTGTATCATAGAATGCGTAGCTCCCGGCGCGCTCGGCGAGGCTGGCGAGGAGGTTGTTCCCCCATCCGTACAGCGGGGCGAACAAGTTTGAGGCGATTCTGCCGTATGAGCTGTATGGCGCGATCAGCGCCGCGAGCGACGCCGCGCCAAAAGACAAGGCGATGACGAACAGGGCGAGCACGCCGTAGCGCAGCCGCAACTTCGCGGGGGAATAGGAATAGCGGTTCTTCTTCCTTTTCCTGCCGAGCCGAGCCGCTATGTCCTGCATCACGCCAAGCGGGCATATTACAGAGCAGTACACACGCCCGAACACGAGGGTGAGCAGTACGAGGAACGCCACAACCCCGAAGTTCAGAGCCAAAAGCGCAGGCAGGAACTGCATCTTCGCCGTCCAGCCAAGCCACGTGTGCAGCGTCCCCGTGAAGTCAAGGAAAAGCAGCGTTACGGCGGCGAAAAACAGGGCGGCGAGAGCCACCCGTATATTGCGTAACATAAAGCAGGAGATTTGCGGTTTCGACTGCAAAAGTAACGTTTGGACTTTGATTTTGCAACACAAAATCATAGAAAGCCAGCGCGATTTCACATCTTTTAAGCAACCCGCGTCCGCGGACGCTTTTCGGAAAGTGCGGGCGGCATGCCAAAAGCGCGGGAACAGCAAGGGGCGCGGAGAAGGCGGAGGCGCGGGAACAGACGCGGGCGTACTCGCGGACACCTGTCGGAATGCCGTAAGCGCGGCGGCCTCCGCACATTCATTTGCGTCAGTTGTATCCGGCCGCCGGATCCGCTGCTTTCAAAGAGCTGTTGCCGGAAGCCCGCTCACGCTTGCCGTATCCGGCCGCAGGCTCGGCCGCCATAAGGGAACTGCCTTCGGTTTCTCCGCAAGGCTTTATCCTCTTGTCCTCTAAAAAGATGTGGGAGAGCGTAAAAGCCAGCGATTCTAAGGTCTCCTGCCGGATTTCCGGCCGCAGGCAGCACTCCCAAACAGTGATGCAATGCCATCCGAGGGCTGCAAGCCTGAGCCTTTCCGCAGCATCCCGCTCGCGGTTACGCTCTATTTTGCCGCGCCAGTACTCGGAGTTGGTTTTCGGCAGGGAATAGCTTTTGCAGTCTTGGTGGCCGTGCCAGAAACATCCGTTCACGAAAATCGCCGTCCTGTACTTGCGCAGCACGAGGTCGGGATGACCCGGAAGGCGCGGGTGGTTCAGCCTGTAACGGAAGCCTCTGCTGAAAAGGAACTTCCGCACTAACAGTTCGGGCGCCGTGTTTTTCCCCTTTATCGCCGACATGCAGCGGTGCCGCTGCTCTTTTGTCAGTCTGTCCATCTCGCACCGTAAGTGAAATCAACGCTTCGCCGTATTTCAAAGGCCGCCGCGCGCCTCATGATGAGAATTATAATGACAAGGAAAGCCCACAATATCTCTTCGGAAGTATGATGTAATGCCTTTGACGCTGTTTCGGCCGAGAAGCCTGCATGCGCGCTCTTTTCATGTGCGGCCGCATGGAAATATCAATTGTAACGTGTTCCGCGCCATCGCTCCCCTTGTTTAATAGCAATCTCTGCAAGGCCTCAACCCTCTTAGTTCAGCCTGATGTTTATCCGCGCCTTTTATATTATGACCTCTTATATGGTAGCAATGAGGCGAACTGTGATAGCACTCTCCATAGGGAGTGTAATACACCGTAGAACCGTTATATTGCTCATATTCAGTGCCTGATGCCTCGTCGGCAGTATGGAGGGGTAGAATTGGAGCCGCAAGACACGGCAAGCAGCAGCCCTGCGAAAATAACAGCCTTCTTCATGATGTACAACTTTAATCGTTGTGCGAATATACGCATTATGAGTGACAACGCTACAACATCCCTTTCCGCTTCTCATTATGCAGAAATTTCACGACCGCCATTACGATAAGGCTTTGACGTGACGAAATTTACAGTAAAACCGTAGCTGCAAGGCCTTGACGGCATCTGCAAACAACCAGACGCTCCGCCTTTTGTTTCACAATGTTTTCTAATGAAT
>CAZLLM010000101.1:0-5386 GCA_964560405.1 uncultured Prevotella sp. | reverse complement strand
CGGCGACGGGGTGTCAGAGTTTCTCGAAGCGGGCGGCCCAGCCTCCTCCGGGCTGCATCACGGCTTTGAGCACGTCGTTTTTCGTTACGGTCTGCGTGACGGCCCTGTAGTCTTCGGCGTTGCGGTCGGCGTTTGCGCCATCACTGAAAATCACGGCCTTGTACGCTCCGTCGCCGAGGAACGAGAGCGGCACGCTGACGGTGCGGGCGTTCCAGTTAGTGATTGCTCCGGCGTACCATGTGGTGCCTTTGCGCTTTGCCGCCACGATGTATTCGCCTATTTCGGCCGCAGGCACGGCCGCCTCGTCGAACACCGTGGGAATGGCAGCGAGGAATTCCGTGCATTCGCGTTCCTTGTAGTATTCAGAGGGCGTGTCGCCGAACATCTGGAACGGCGCGTCGTATATCGCGTAGATTGCGAGCTGGTGGGCGCGCGTCCCCTGGCTCATCGGCAGTTCGTAGACCGGGCGGTACTGCCTGCGCGTCGCGTTGCGGAACAGTCCCGGCGTGTAGTCCATCGGGCCGAGTAGCATTCTGGCGAAGGGGAGTATCGCGTCGTATCGCGGGATATCGTATCGCTTGTTCTCGCTTATGTTCGGAAGCCACTTGCAGTTTTCCAGCCCTCTGACCCCTTCGTAGCCCAGTATGTTGGGGTAGGGGCGGTGCAGGCTCATGGGCTTCGCGCCGTGGTAGTCGACCACCAGCCTGTATTTTGCCGCCAGCGCGGCTATGTCGCGCAGCGAGGCCATCATCAGCTGGTCGTCATCGTCCATGAAGTCTATCTTGAAGCCTTTGATTCCTATTTTCGAGTAGTGTTCGAACATCTGCTCTGTCTGGGGCAGTAGGTGTTCCCACCTTGTCCAAAGCACGATGCCCACGTTTTTCTCCTTGCCGTATGCCGCGAGCCCTTCGATGTCCAGCCCGTCGCGTATGTTCAGGAGGTCGCCGCTGTACCATCCGTCGTCTATGATGATGTATTCAAGGCCGAATTCCGACGCGAAGTCGATGTAGTATTTGTAGGTGTCGGTGTTCATTCCCGACTTGAAGTCCACGCCGGTTATGTTAAGGCCGCACATCCAGTCCCAAGCCACTCGTCCCGGCTTTATCCATGAAATGTCGTCGAGGCGGCACGGGGCGGCCAGTTTCTGCGCGATGTCGCAGTCGGCGAGGGCGGCGTCGTTTGCGGTCACTACGAGTACGCGCCACGGCATTGCGCGCGTCCCTTCGGTCTCGGCTATGTAGTCGCCGCGCTTGTAAGGCTGTTTTTTGAATGTGGTGGGTTTGCCTGGGGCGAAGTTCACGTTCTGCGGGACGCCCGCGAAGTCGGAGCGTATGGAGAAGGGCTTGCCGTTGTTCTTCTTCACGAACATGCCGGGGTAGTCCTCGCAGCCTGCGTCGAGTATGGCGGCCTTCGCGCCGCCCAAGTCAACGATTAAGGGCACGGCGCACAGCGAATCGCTGAACATCCGCGAGATGTCCTGCTCGTCGTAGAACGATTCGTAGCTGTATGAATGGGGGTCGCCCTGCACAAGATTCTCCACGTAAGGCGCGAAGACCTTATGGTCGTCCGTGAAGTTGTATTCCGCATACTCGTCCTTGACCTTTATGATGCCTTTCGTCTTCCCGACGAAGCGGTAAGCCGCCGCGTCGTCGTAGACGCGGAACTCCACTGAGTAGCCTTTGCCTGCCAGCGTGAGAAGGGTGTACTTGTCCTCCACTTTCGAGCGGCGGTAGAACGGGGTGTCGAACGATGTGTCCACGCTCGTCACTTTCCCCTTCGCCTTTTTCATGCCTGCGCCCCATACGGAGCCGTCGTACAGGGTGAGCGAGATTTCCGACGGGCCGGTAACCGCCTTTTCTCCCAGCCTTACCTGCCATGTCAGCTTGTCCCCAGCCGAAACCGACAACGTAAGATTCCCTCCGGGCGACTTCACGGTGAAATCCTTTGCCTGCGCCTGCATTGTGCAGGCGGCCGCCATGATTGCAGCAAGCGCGATGCGCGTTTCCTTCATGAACATATCCGTAAATTTTATGCCTTGAAGCCAAGGCTGATGATGAATGCCCGTAAAATTACTGCTTTCCCCGGAATATGCCTTGCACATGCACGCGAAAATCCGCCCGCAGACAATGAGCCGGACATCTGCGGAAGGCTGCTTCCGCAAATTCCCTGCACACGGCGTGCGTCTTTCGGAATATGTCTATTGCGCTTTTGGATTTTCTATCGTGTCTTGGATTATGCCCGCGATGTTCCGAAGCGCGCCGTGCGAGCCTGGGAAATAGGGGCGCATCCGGCGCACGACTTAAAATATTGCTATCTTTGCGGCGCCGGAGACCCGGCGCGCAATGCGGCGGCCACCGGGGAAACATAGGGAAAACATATATAAGTATATGAGCGAGGACGAGGAAAAGGCAGCCGGCGGCGCGGAAGCGGTGCGGCTCGACGATTTCGCCGTGTGCTTCAGCGGCGATTCGGGCGACGGGATGCAGCTGGCGGGGAATATGCTCTCCGCCGTGGCTGCCATAGCGGGGAACGACATCTGCACGTTCCCCAACTATCCCGCCGACATACGTGCGCCGCAAGGCACGCGCAGCGGCGTTTCGGCGTTTCAGGTGCATATAGGAGGGAAAAAAGTTTATACGCCCGGCGACAGGTGCGACCTGCTCGTTGCGATGAACGCCGCGGCGCTCGCCACGCAATGCGGACTGTGCAAGCCCGGCGGCGCGGTTATCATCGACACCGGCGGTTTCGGGGAGGCCGACCTTAAAAAAGCGGGGTTCGCCACAGGCGACGCCATCGCCGAACTCGGCATAAAAAACGAGGTGATTGCCGTCGCCGTCACTGCAATGGTTAAGGACTGCCTGGCCGGCAGCGGTCTGGACAACAAGTCGGCGCTGCGATGCCGCAATATGTTCGTGCTCGGATTGGTGTGCTGGCTGCTCGGACAGGACGTTAAAACGGCCGGCCGCCTGCTTGCCGAAAAATTCGCCCGCAAGCCTGCCGTGGCGCAGGCGAACATAAAGGCTCTGGAGGCCGGATACGATTTCGGGCATAACGTACACGCTTCGATAGGGCATACTTACGTGATAGAAACCAAGGAGAAAAAGCTGCCCGGCAGGTATATGGACATCAACGGGAACAAAGCCACGGCATACGGCCTCTTGGCCGCGGCCGAGAAGTCCGGGCTGCCGCTGTATCTCGGCTCCTATCCGATAACCCCCGCCACAGACGTGCTGCATGAGCTGGCGAAGCACAAGTCGCTCGGCGTGATGACTGTGCAGTGCGAGGACGAGATAGCAGGATGCGCCTCGGCTGTCGGAGCCGCGTTCGGCGGGGCTTTGGCCGTGACTTCGACATCAGGCCCGGGAATATGCCTTAAAAGCGAAGCGATGAACCTCGCCGTGATGACAGAACTCCCTCTCGTGGTGATTGACGTGCAGCGCGGCGGCCCTTCAACGGGCCTGCCCACGAAAAGCGAACAGTCCGACCTGCTGCAGGTTCTTTTCGGACGCAACGGCGAAAGCCCTCTGCCCGTCCTCGCCGCCTCGTCGCCCTCCGACTGCTTTTATATGGCCTACGAGGCCGCGCGCATTGCTGTCGGGCGCATGACGCCGGTGGTTTTGCTCACCGACGCTTTCATCGCGAACGGCTCGGAAACTTTCCGCGTGCCGGACATCGCCGGCCTGCCAGCCATAACGCCGCCTTTCGTCAGAGAGGAGCAGCAAGAAGGCTGGACGCCCTACCGCCGCAACCCTGAAACGTGCAGCCGATACTGGGCCGTACCCGGAATGAAAGGCTTCGAACACGTGGTGGGAGGGCTGGAAAAAGACAGCGAAACGGGCGAGATTTCCAGCGAACCCGAAAACCACCAGCTAATGACCAGGCTGCGCGCGCGGAAGGTCGAGTCAATTCCTGTGCCAGACCTCGAAGTGGAAGGCGACACCGACAGCGGCGGGACGCTGCTCGTCGGCTTCGGCGGCACATACGGCCATCTGCGCTCGGCGCTGGACATCCTCCGCGGCAAAGGCGTGAAAGCCGCGCTGGCGCATTTCCGTTATCTGAACCCGCTGCCGGGGAACACCGCCGAAACGCTGCGCCGTTACAGGCGCGTCGTAGTCGCCGAGCTGAACGGCGGGCAGCTCGCGGCCTATTTGCGCATGAAAGTGGAAGGCATCCGCCTTGAGCAGTACAACCAAGTGACCGGGCAGCCTTTCAGCGTTGGAGAGCTTGTCAGGGCATTGGAGGGAAAGGCGGCCGGATGAGGGAAACCGCACTTCCCGCCGGTGCGCGGATAAGGAATGCTTTGTTAAGATAATGCTAAGACTAATAGGAACACGGCCATGAGCGAATATACCGCAAACGACTTCAGGAAAGGGCGCCCGCGCTGGTGCCCCGGCTGCGGCGACCACTTTTTCCTCGCCTCGCTGCACAAGGCTATGGCGGAACTCGGCATCCCGCCCCACGACACGGCAATAGTGTCGGGAATAGGCTGCTCGAGCCGCCTGCCGTATTATGTGAGATCTTTCGGAATGCACACAATACACGGCAGGGCGGCCGCAGTGGCCACAGGGCTGAAGACAGCCTCGCCCGGCACGACGGTATGGCAGATAAGCGGAGACGGCGACGGGCTCGCCATAGGCGGCAACCATTTCATCCACGCCGTGCGCAGGAACGTGGACATTAACATCGTCCTCCTTAACAACCGGATTTACGGGCTCACGAAAGGGCAGTACTCCCCCACGTCGCTCCGCGGCTTTGTCAGCAAGTCGTCGCCCTACGGCACGGTGGAAGACCCCTTCCGCCCTGCCGAGCTCTGCTTCGGCGCGCGAGGCCGCTTCTTCGCGCGGTGCGTCGCCACCGACGGACCCGCCACGACAGGCGCGCTGCTCGCCGCCGCCCGGCACAAAGGGGCTTCGGTGGTGGAAGTGCTGCAGCACTGCGTCATCTTCAACAACACAAGCTACGATGACGTTTACTCCAAAGAAGGCCGCATGCGCAACGCCATTTACTTGGAGCACGGCAGGCCGATGCTTTTCGGCGAAAACGGCGAATACGGCCTCATGCAGGAGGGCTTCGGGCTGAAAGTCGTGAAAATAGGCGAGAACGGAGTGAGCGAGAAAGACATCCTCGTGCACGACGCGCATTGCGACGACCCCGCGCTGCACTTGAAGCTCGCGCTTATGGAAGGGCCGTCCTTCCCGCTGGCGCTCGGAGTGATACGCGATGTCGAAGCCCCGGCCTACGACGAGGAGGTGCGCCGCCAGATAGAGGAAGTGGGCAGGCGGAAGCCATACCACGACTTCGCCGGCCTTATCGGCACGGAAAACACATGGACGGTGGAATGAGACCCCGCCCGCGGAAACGGCGTCCTGCCCGCTGAAAACCGCCC
>CAZLLM010000100.1:0-5396 GCA_964560405.1 uncultured Prevotella sp. | reverse complement strand
CCGTCGCCCAAAAGATATTGGCCTGGCGGTCGTCCGTGCTCAGCGTGTGGTCTTTAAGCAGTGCCGAAAGGAGCTCAGGCGAGCGCGCTAAAATCTCGTCCTCCCGTATGTTCGGCTCAAACAAATTCATTCTCGTCATAATATCCTGCGTTTTGCTTCACCGTCTTTCCGCATCGTCCGTACTCTGTCGCAGCCGCGCTTTTGCAAGGGCTAAAAGCTGGCGATGCGCAGGCTGCTGTGTCCGCCGGGTTTCTGCCTTACCACCTGCAGTTGCGGATATATGCTGTCGCGTATCTGCGACGTATGGCTTATTATCCCTACTTTGCGCCCCTGCACTCCTTGCAGACTGCCGAGCGCCTTGATTACCATGGAGAGGTTCTCGTCGTCGAGGTTGCCGAAACCTTCATCAATGAACAGGCTGCCTATCGCGAGACTGCCGCCCGAAAGAGAGGCGAGGCCGAGAGCCAGCCCAAGGCTGACAACGAACGTCTCGCCGCCGGAAAGGCTGGACACGGGGCGTATCTGGTCGCACATATAGCAGTCTGTGATTTCGAGTCCGAGCGAATCGGGGATGCAGCGCAGGCGGTAACGCGGCGACAGGTTGGCGAGCTGTACGTTGGCGTGTTCCACAAGCAGGCGGAGCGTAAAGCACTGCGCCTGCACTCGGAACAGGTTGCCGTCTGCGGAGCCTATAAGCGAGTTGAGCGCCGCCCAGTCGGAGCGTTTTTGTTCGAGAGATCGCAGCCCAGGCTGCAGCCGCGCTATCTCGGCCGCGCTTTCCTCATGCGCCCGCAGGCGGGAACGCACCTCTTCAAGCCTCCTGCCCGCCTCCTCTTTCCTCGCGCTCATGCGGGCGACGGCTTCTTCGACATCGCCGCGTCCTTTTGCGCCGTTGCCGGGGCGGTGCGGCAGGGCGAGCAGGCTGTTCAGCCTGCCTTGCGCGGCGTTCTTGCGGTCTTCCGCGAGAATCAAGTCAGTGCGGACGCGCTCTACCGTTTCGCGCAGCACGTTCCAGTCGCACGTGTCGCTGAAGACGCTTTCCAGTGTAGAGAAACTGACGGACACGCTGGAGCTGTTAAAGGAGAATATCCAGCGGTCGATGTCATCACGCAGGGCGGCGGCGCGCTTTTCCTGCTTGGCAGCTTCGGCTTCGGCGCTTTCGCGTTTCTGGCGGATGTCGCGCAGGGCATCAAGGCTTTCCTGCGACAGCGCGTTCTTGCGTTCCATGTCGGCGCGGGCGGCTTTGAGGGCGGCTTCCGTCTTCCGTTCCATATCGTCAGGGTCTTCCCCGCCGAACATCGCGGCTATTGCTTCGCGCTTGCCGTCCGCCGAAGCGCGGAGCGCGTCCGCCTCCCCTTTCAGCTTTTGCGACGCGGTTTCCAGCTCATCCAGCATGGCGTTGAGCGAGTTCAAGTCGTGCTCCGCTTCGGCCCGCTCGCCTCTGAGTTTCTGCAGCCGCTCCGCGTTGCGGCGTCGGCGGCTTTCCATAGACAGGACGCGGCCTGTGAAATCGTCGGCGTTGTCGCTTATGAGAGTGCGCCAGCCGGAGATGGTAACAAGGTTTTCGAGGTCGGAGTACAGTTCGTTTTCGGCGGCGTCGTTCTCCTTCGCCTCTTCCGCCGCTTTGTCTATGCCGCTTTCTGTCTGCCCGATGTCGTGAAGCAAGTCGGAACGCCGCCTTTGCAGCCCGGCGGCCTGCTCGGCAAGCGCTTCTATCTCGGCAGTCAGCCTTTCGGCCGTGCCGCGGTTCTTGTTGTATTCGTCAAGCCGCGCCTTGGCGCTGTTTACTGTGCGGCTGGCGTTGTCAGCCAGCTGCGCGAGCACGGTGTGCCGCGTCTGGCGGTTGACGTTAGGGGAGCAGTCGGCGAAAGACTGGTCGAGGCCCGCGTATTCCGCCCACTCTGCCGTGTCGGCCGCCAGCTGCGCCCGCGTCTTCGCTGTCTGAGCGTCTATGGAACAAAGCCTCTCGCCGCCGGCGGTCAGCTGCTGTCTAAGGCTGCCGAGCATTCCGGTTTCTTTGTCGAGCTGCTCTTCGGCTTCGCGGAAATCCTTTTCTATCATCGTCATGAGTTCTCCGAGATGCTGCTCCGTTTCGGTGTGGTAAGGGTGGTGCGTGGCGCCGCACACCGGGCATGGCATCCCTTCGCGCAGCCCTTGCCGCAGGCCTCGTATGTCCTTGCTCTGGCTTAGTGTGTACTCTTTCAGCCGGTAGTCGTAAACCTTGCGCAGCCGGGCGGCCTGCTGCTCTTTCGCCGATATTTCGCTTTCGAGGCGCGAGATTTCCGCGGCGGTGCGGCGGCGGAGCTCGTCCAGTTCTTCAAGCCCCGAATATCCGTCGGATATGCTTTTCCACAGCTTCCGCGCGCCGCGCAGCTTTTCCTGCATGGCGAACGCCGTGTCGTACTCTTTCTGCAGCATCCCGCCGTCGGACTCCGCGTTGCGGACTCTGCAGACGCCGCGCTGCTCCGCGAGCGATTTCCGCTTTTGGGACAAAAGGGAATACTGGGTGTCTACTTCAGAAAACTCCCGGCGCAATCTTTCGAGGCTGAGCTGCAAGGACTGCCGCCCGGCGTTGAGGCGCGCGCCTTTGGCTCTGACGGCCGAATACCTTTTGGCTTTCTCTATCACCGCGGCCGCTTGCTCAAGCATTTTCTGATGCGCCGCCAGTTCTCTCAGCTCGTTTTCGCAGAGTTTCTCCTGCTTCCCTATCCCGTCAAGCTCGCCCTGCCTTGCAGCAAGCTCCTTCTTCCTCGCGGCGGCCTGCGCGTCGGCCGCCCTCGCCTTGTCTGACCGCTCGTTTGCGGAGCTTTCGTCATACTGTATGTCGCGTTTCAGGTCGTGCCCTTTCTTGAACATGGGGCGCTGCTGCTCGAACTGCGTGTCGGCCTTGCGGAAAGCCGCCTCCGCCTCTTCGGACTCCGCGGCGGCAGCGGCGCGGACTTTCTCCTGCGCCCTTTCGCGCTCGCGGAGGACTGCGGCTTCGGCTCTTGCGGCGGCGCGGAGGCTCTCGGCGTCCTTAAGCAAAAGGTACTTGTCTTTTACGGGAGCTATTTCGTCGTACCGCTCAAGTCTCTCGCGCCGGTCGCGCATGCCGGCGAAGCGGCGGTTGGCTTCTTCGAAGTTCCTTACGGCCTCCGCCAGCTCGTCCGACAGCCGCGCGTATCCGTCGCACCAGTCCAGCTGCTTTTTCAGGTTTTCAAGCTCTTTCTCCGCCGCCCGCACAGACGCTTCGTGCAGGCGCCTTTCGTTTTCCGCCCGCGCAAGGTCGGCTTCGTCGAGGCAGCTGGCGGAAATCCCCTTTATTTCGGACAGTTTCAACTCGAAGTCCCTTTGCGCCTCCTGGCTCAGGCGGTAGACTTCCTTTGATATGAGGGCGTAAATGCCTGTCCCGGTTATTTTCTCGAGTAGCGCCGACTTGTCGTTCTGCCGCGCCCGCAGGAAGTTCGCGAAGCTGTTCTGCGCGAGGATTACGGTGCGCGTGAACTGTTCGTAATCAAGGCCTACGATTCTCTTCACTTCCGCGGCGAAGTTCTGCGTGTCGGCGGCGCGGTGTTCGGGCGACAGCTGTTCGAGCGTCTGCTCCGGGCGGGCGTAGCGCCCCGTCTTTTTCACGCGCAGCCGCCACGTGGCGCGGTACACCCCCTGCCCGGCGGCGAACTCCACGCTGCACATCCCGTCGGTCTCCCCGCGCCGCAGGGCGTTGCGCGTGTCGTTCCCGCAAAGCTCTATGTCGGTGTCGGGCTTCTGCCCCGTGATGTATTTCAGCTGCTCGCGGTCGTCGAAGCGCGGGGCGCGGTTGTACAGGGCGAGGCACACCGCGTCGAGGACGGTGGACTTGCCTGCCCCGGTGTCGCCCGTTATGGCGAACAGCCCCGCCGAGCGCAGCGGCTCCGCCGTGAAATCGATGGTGTGCTCCCCTTGGAAGGAGGTTATGTTTCGTATTGTTATTTTCCGGATTACCATTGCTCCGCTGGGTTTACTGTTCTTCCGACAGGGCCTGCGCCGACTGCTCCGCCTGCCGCAGCAGCGCGAGCAGGCGGGCGGGCATCTCCTCTCCGCCGTAGCGCTTGCCGTAGACGGTCTGCGCCACGCTTTGCGGCGAGAGGCTGCGCAGCTGCTCCGTCGTCCTGATGTCGAGCCCTCCTCCGCCGGCCGCGCTCTTCTCGACGCGCTTCACGGAGCAGAGCACGGCGGCCTTGCCTTCGAAGGCGGCGCGTATCCTCGCGGGGACGGACGGGTCGGCTTCGGCGGCGTTCACCCTCACCTCCACGTAGGGATAATCCGCCTCGCCGCCTTCCGAGGCGCGGGGCAGGCGCCCGACGGCTTCGAGAGCCTCTCCTACGGACAGCGCGCCCTTGGCGGGGATGCTCACCAGGGCGCGCGGCGGGGTGAACGGTATCGTCCTTATTTCCGCGCGCCGCCCCACGCCTGTCTCGACGCACACTATGCCGCGGCTGTACCCTTTCTCGCCGAAAGACATGGGGAGCGGGGCTCCGGCGTAGCGCACGTTTTCCATTCCGCCCGCCGCCTGCGCCTTGTGTATGTGCCCGAGCGCGGCGTAGTCGAACTTCGCGCCGAAGGGGGACACGTCCACGCGCTCCTCGCCGCCGATGACGGCGCGCTCGCTGGGGTCTCCGTCGGCCGTCTCGCTGCCGGCGGCGTAGAAATGCGCCAGCAGCACGAGCGGCGTCCGGCTGCCGTAGCGCCGGCGCGCCGCAGCCGCGAGGCCGCGGAAGAGGCGCGACATGCTGTCGGCGCACGACTTGCCTTCGGGCAGCTCGTAGCTGCGGAGGAAAGGCACGGCGAGGCACACGGCGAGGTCTTCGGGGTCTTCCCGTCCGCGCAGCGGTATCATCGCCCGCCTGAAGCCCTCCTCGCCGCCGCACATGCGCCCCCTGACGAATACGCCTCCCGCGGCGAGCAGCTCCTCCGGCGCCTCGATGCGCCCCGCCGAGTCGTGGTTGCCGGCTATCACCACTATCTGTATGCCGGGATTCTCGCTCACGGCGCGGTGCAGGAAGCCGTAGTACGCCCTCTGCGCCTCGGCCGGCGGGTTGGGCGTGTCGAACACGTCGCCCGCCACGACGAGCGCGTCGGGGCTTTCCTCCCGCAGCGCCGCGAGCAGGAAGTCGGAGAAGGCGCGGTGCTCCGCGCTGCGGTCGTTGCCGAAGAAGGCGGCGCCCAGATGCCAGTCGGCCGTATGCAGGATTTTCATAGGCTGTGCTGTCTGTATGCTTGTGCAAATTTAAGCGTTTTTCCGCCTACGCGGCGCGGCGGCGCCGCCTGCCTCGCGAAAAACGCGGCGCGGGGCGCGTTCCGGAAGCCCTTTCTCAGCGCGCCTGCGGGAGGCTGTGCGGGGGCGATGCCAATTGTCTTATAATCTCATGTCAACTCTC
>CAZLLM010000099.1:0-5406 GCA_964560405.1 uncultured Prevotella sp. | reverse complement strand
GACCCTTTGCCGGGGCGCGGAATCCGCCCGCCCGCGGGGAAGCGGACGGGCGGATTCCGGTTTGCGCGATGTCCGGGCGGGCGCCATCCCGGCGCGACCTCCCCGCGACCCGCGCCGGCGACAGCGCGCCGGCGACAGCGCGCCGCGCATCACCCTTCCTGCGGGACGGGGCCTTTCGCGCCGGCGTCCGCGTGCCGCAGGGAGAGCGCCGGCGGCACATCCACGAGGTGCAGGTCGCGCTGCGGGAAAGGTATGGGGATCCCCGCCTCGTTGAGCGCGTTGTACACCGCCTCGTATATTTCGCTTATGGCGTACACTTTCGTCTCCACCGGGACGCGCAGCATTATGCCCATGTCAATGCTGCTGTCGCCCAGCTCGCCCACGACCACCTTGACGCCGTTCTTCCTGTCGTAGCAGCCCAGCTTCTCCACGGCGCGGAGCATCACCTCGCGCGCGCGGCCGAGGTCCGTCCCGTAGGCCACGCCCACCGACACCTTCACCGTCTCGTTGCGGTGGTTGCGCGTCATGTTCTTGAAGTTCTTGGTGAAGAGCTGGTTGTTGAGGAAGGCTATCACCGAGCCGTCAAGGGCTTCGATCATCGTGCTCTGGTAATTTATGTCCACAACGCGGCCGCGCACTCCGTCGCACTCTATCACGTCGCCTATGTGCAGCCGCCCCGTCATGAGCGAGACGCCGTAAAACAGGTTTTCGAGAGTGTCTTTCATCGCGAAGCCGATGCCCGTCGAGAGGCCGCCCATTGCCACGAGTATGCCGTTGGAGTTGATTTCCATCACGAGCATCGAGACCATGAAGAACACGAACCACAGGAGGAACGCCCCCATCTTCATCATAAGAGCCTTTTCGCCCGTGACAGCGTGCTGCCTGCCCCCGTAAAAAAGCATGAAGAATGCGCGGAACACGTACACCGCGTATTTCACCACGAAGAACACGGCGAACACGACGAGCAGCTTGGCGAAGCTCACCCGCGCCACGCCCGCGATGTCGATGAAGTTGGAGAGGAAGAGCGTGCGGCAAAGCTCGGTGAGCGAGAACACTTCCGTAGCCATGTAGAAGCTGACGAAAAGGCTTGAGGCCAGGAGTATCGGCACGAGGGCCCTGCGGATGAAATCAAAGGCCCACGTCTTCCTTATGTCGGCGCGGCCGTCCTTGAAGTGCGTACGCTCGTAGCGCGACAGTATGTCGTAGAGGCAGGTTATTGTCTGGATGCACGTCAGCTGCATTATCCACCAGATGAGGAGCTGCACGCTGAGCAGGGTGTAGCCCAGCCACGACGTTACGACGCTGGCTATCATCACGGCGAGCGAAACGCCCGAGTACGCCGTGTCGCTGAGCGGCATGTCCTTCTGGCGGCGCGCCAGCACGAGGGCCTGCCACAGCGTGTTCACCAGCATGATGACCGGCAGCGCAAGGCTCACTACCTCGTTAGGCACGAGGACTATGCGGAACGTTATCACGATGAAGCCCGTGACCATTATCGGCGCGTATATGCGCAGGCCGCTGCTCACCTGCCTGCCGTCCAGCCGCACGAGCATGGAGACCATGATGACGGCGAGAAGCCACATGTACTGCATAAGCAGCTTGCAGGCCATGGAGAAGAAGTGGTGGTTGAGGATGAAGTAGCCTAACACCATCACCACCAGCGCGAAAGTGATTACCGTGGAGGCCATAACGATGCACGTGCGCTTCTCGCGGAACTCGGCGGTCTTGAACCTCGCGGGCATGACGAAGCGTATGAACAGCAGGTTGAGGGCCACCGACACCAGGCCGTAGAATATCATGAACACAAACCAGCCCGCCACCACCGGCCCGCGCCACTGCGACGCTATGCGCGAGCCCTGCGAGGAATACTTCTCGTGGAACGCCGACTGGACGCGCCGCCCCGCGCCGCCCAAGTCGGCGAGGACGTTCAGGTAGGTTACGCCGCCGTTGACGAATATGCTCTGGCGGATGTTGTCGTACCTCTTTATCGCGTAGTCGTTCAGCTCTTTCAGACGTTTGCCCTGCACTTCGTACACCTGCTTGTATTCGCGCAGCACCTGGCTGTTGTCGTTGAGCGAGCGCTTCCTCGCCGTGCAGATGGTGAGGCACACGTCCCTGTCGGCCCTCTCGCGCTCCGTGAGCATTCCGACTGGCATGTTCCGCAGGTTGCCTATCAGCCCGTCATACCTCGCCTCCTCCACTTCCATAGTGGTCAGGATTTTGTCGAAAGGCATTTTCAGGGTGCTGAAATCGTTGTAAAGCTTCGTCGCCTTGTCGCAGGCGTAGGTGAGGTCGAAGATATAGTCCATCTTCTGCGAGTAAAGCACGAGGGCTATCTGGTTGCTCTCCTTCATTATCTTCATTATGTTGGCCTGCATGGCATCCCTCTGCTCCTGGGTTGTGAGGAAGGCTTCGCGGGCTACGCCCCTGCCTGTCTCCAGCTCCTGCCGCAGCACGGCAAGCGTGCTTTCGAGGTTCTTCTCGTCAAGCACGGCGCGTACGCCGCCGGGCAAGGAAAGCGCCGCGATGACGGCGAAAAGGAACTTTTTCATGTATTTTTTGGTGTGTATGTTGCGCAAATATATCGAATCCGGCGGAAAGCGCGGCAAAAACCGTTGCGGGAAGCAAAGCGCAAATCCGCAAAAACGTATATTCGCGAGCCAAAACCGGGAAACTATGACTACACTGATTGCCGACAGCGGGGCTACGAAGACAGACTGGCTGCTTGTCGAGGACGGAGGAGGGACGGTCGACAGGTATCGGACGGAGGGGATGAACCCCGTCGTGGGGGGCGGAGCCTCCGTCAGCGACACGATAGGCCGGAGCTTCGCTCCTAATGTCAAGGACAGGAAGATAGACAGAATAGCGTTCTACGGCGCAGGCTGTACAAGCGCGAAGAAAGACATCGTAGCGAAAGTCCTCGCCAAGTTCTTCCCCGACAGCGAGATAGAAGTGGAGTCCGATATGCTCGCCGCCGCCCGCGCCTTGTGCGGGCAGGAGGAAGGCATAGCCTGCATTGTCGGGACGGGGTCGAACAGCTGCCTCTTCGACGGGAGGCGGATAGTCCGCAACATCCCGCCCCTGGGCTTCATACTGGGCGACGAAGGCAGCGGCGCGGCGCTGGGAAAGAACCTCGTGGGCGATATGCTGAAAGGGCGGTTCTCGGAGGATATGCGCCAGTGCTTCTTGGATGAGACAAAGCTGACGGAAGACAAGATAATCGACCGCGTCTACCGCAAGCCCATGCCGAACCGCTTCCTCGCGAGCCTCGTCCCTTTCATCCGACGGCACCGCCGCGACAGCCAGATAGGGGAATTCCTCGTCGCCAACTTCCGCCGCTTTCTGCAGCGCAACGTGCTGCCGTACAACCGTCCGGACCTCAGCGTCAGTTTCATCGGAGGAGTGGCGCACGGCTTCAAGGAAGAGATAAGCGTAGCCTTGCAGATTGAACGCCTGAAGCCCGGGAAAATAGAGCCCGACTCGCTGGAAGGGCTTCTGGCCTACCATGCCGCCGGGATAGGGATGAAATAAATAAAATGCTTAACTTTGCAGGCAGGGAAAGGAGGGACTGCCGTTTCTCCGCCGGGAACATCCGATGAACCCCAAACATAATGTCCAACATTTCAACAATTATCCGCTATGGAAATTAAAAACATCGCTCCGCTTGAAGATTTCGACTGGGCTGCCTACGAGGAAGCGGCCGCAGAGCAGGGAGCAAGCAAGGAAGAACAGAAAAAAGCCTACGACAAAACGCTCAACCAAGTGAACGAGCATGAAATCATCGAAGGCACGGTCATCTCAATCGACAAGCGGCAGGCGGTAGTCGACATCGGCTACAAGTCCGACGGCATCATCCCCATAAGCGAATTCCGCTACAACCCCGACTTCACAGTGGGCGACAAAGTGGAAGTCTACATAGAAAGCAAGGAAGACAAGAGAGGGCAGCTCCTGCTTTCCCACAAGAAAGCCCGCGCAATGAGAGCTTGGGAGCGCGTCAACAAGGCTCTCAACGACAAGGAGACAATCACCGGCTACATTAAGAGCCGCACAAAAGGAGGCATGATTGTCGACGTGTTCGGCATCGAAGCCTTCCTGCCCGGTTCGCAGATTGACGTAAAGCCCATACGCGACTACGAGGTGTTCGTCGGCAAGACAATGGAGTTCCAGGTCGTGAAAATCAATCAGGAATACAGAAACGTAGTCGTTTCGCACAAGGCTCTGATAGAAGCCGAGCTCGAAGCCCAGAAGAAAGAGATAATAAGCAAGCTGCAGAAAGGGCAGGTTCTCGAAGGAACAGTCAAGAACATCACTACTTACGGCGTGTTTATTGACCTTGGCGGCGTAGACGGGCTTATCCACATCACGGACTTGTCATGGGGGCGCGTGAACGACCCGCACGAAATAGTGCAGCTCGACCAGAAGCTGAACGTCGTGATACTCAACTTCGATGACGAGAGGAAGCGCATCGCGCTCGGATTGAAGCAGCTCACGCCTCACCCGTGGGACACCCTTGACCCCAACCTCAAAGTTGGCGACCGCGTGAAAGGCAAAGTAATCGTAATGGCCGACTACGGCGCGTTCGTCGAAATCGCGCCGGGAGTGGAAGGCCTCATTCACGTAAGCGAAATGAGCTGGAGCCAGCACCTGCGTTCCGCGCAGGACTTCTTGAAAGTAGGTGATGAAGTGGAGGCCGTCATCCTCACCCTCAACAAAGACGAACGCAAGATGTCGCTCGGCCTGAAGCAGCTTAAAGAAGACCCTTGGAAAGACATCGAAGCGAAATACCCCATCGGAAGCAGGCACAATGCCAAAGTCCGCAATTTCACCAACTTCGGCATATTCGTGGAACTGGAAGAAGGCATCGACGGGCTTGTCCACATCTCCGACCTTTCATGGACGAAGAAAATCAAGCACCCCTCCGAGTTTACGCAGATAGGAGCCGACCTCGAAGTCGCCGTCATCGAAATCGACAAGGTCAACCGCCGGCTCAGCCTCGGGCACAAGCAGCTGGAGGAAAACCCGTGGGACGTGTTCGCCAGCGTGTTCACTGTCGGCTCGGTGCATGAGGGGACTATTGTAAACCTCATGGACAAAGGTGCCACCGTGCAGCTCGAATACGGAATCGAAGGCTTCGCGACCCCGAAGCACCTCGTCAAGCAGGACGGCACAAAAGCGGGGGTGAACGAGAAACTGCCTTTCGAGGTTATGGAGTTCAACAAAGACAGCCACCGCATCATCCTCTCCCACGCCCGCACTTATGAAGAGCCGCGGCATGACGACAAAAAGCCGTCCGCCCAAAACGCCCAGCAGAAAGCGCGCAAAGCCCCAGAAAAGGAAACGGCCACATTTGGCGACATCGGCGCGCTTGCGGAACTGAAAGCGAAAATGGAAAAGGGGGAATGACGC
>CAZLLM010000098.1:0-5414 GCA_964560405.1 uncultured Prevotella sp. | reverse complement strand
TTATCAATCCTGACGAAATACGAAACGGCTGCCGTAACCGCGCAAAGTATGCACACCGTCAAGAAAAAGCGCGTATATCCGATGCTTTCCTGAAGCCATCCCGCAATCATGCCGGGAAGCATCATTCCCAAGGCCATGAATGCGGTGCAGACGGCGTAATGCGCCGTTTTGTTCCGGCCGCGCGAATAATATATAAGGAACAGCATATACGCTGTAAAGCCGAAGCCGTATCCCGACTGTTCAAGGAAAATCAGCGCGTTCACTATCAGCAGGCTGTCAGGCTGGGCGGTACTCATGTACACGTAAACGAGGTCGGGGATTGAGATACAGCATACCATCGGCCAAAGCCAGCGCTTCAGACCTCCGGCAGAGGCTGCTATTCCTCCAAGTATCCCTCCTATTGTAAGGCCTATGACACCCACAGTGCCTTGCGCGAAGCCCAACTCGGCGGTAGAAAACCCAAGGCCTCCCACCGACCGCTTGTCAATCAGGAACAGCGGGCATATTTTTACGAGCAGCGCTTCGGGCAGACGGTACAGCAGCATGAATACGATGGAAATGGCGGCGTAGGGTTTTCGGAAAAACGACACGAAAGTCCCTATAAAGTCCTTTCCGACATCGGAAAGTCTCGTTCCGGCGGGACGGTCGGCCGCGGGGCGGGGGAGCGTGAACTTATGATACAAGAACAGCGCTATGAATAAGCCCGCCACCGCGTAGAACGTAAGGCTCCAAGCGTACGCCACCCGCCTTGTGTACGTTTCCAGCAAACCCGCCGCTGCAATCAGGAGCCCTTGTCCGAATATTGTGGCTATCCTGTAGAAAGTGGAGCGGATGCCGACGAAAAGGGCTTGGTTATGCGCGTCAAGGCCGAGCATGTAGAATCCGTCGGCGGCGATGTCGTGTGTCGCGCTGCTGAACGCGATAAGCCAGAAGAACGCGAGAGTCGCCTGTATAGTGGGACAGACATTGAGAGTGAACGCTATCCCTGCCAACGCCGCGCCGATAAGGAGCTGCATGACCCATATCCACCAGCGTTTCGTCCTTATCAAATCGACGAGAGGGCTCCAGAAGGGCTTTATCACCCACGGCAGGTAAAGCCAGCTTGTGTAAAGAGCCGCGTCGGTGTTTGAAACGCCCAGCCGCTTGTACATAACGACGGCAACAGTCATTACTATGACGTATGGAGTGCCTTCCGCGAAATACAATGAGGGTACCCACGCCCATGGCGACCGCCGGTCAGGGTTTGTTCCCGCCTGCGGCGGCCGCGGCTGCCGGATTGTTTCAGCTTCATACATACAGTTGCGTAATTTCAGAATTTTTGTAATAATGCTTTAGAATTGTCTTGTAGTCATGTCCTTCCGCCGCCATTGCAGCCGCGCCGATCTGGCACATTCCCACGCCGTGTCCCCAGCCCGCGCCGTCAATTCTGAAACGCGCGGGAACTCCCTTCGACGAAAAGCCGGACGGAGAGACAACGAACGCCGAGCTTTTCAAATGTGCGGGCGACAAGACGCGGCGTATCTCCAGTTCCTTCCCGATAGTCACGCTGTGTCTCGCTCCGTGTATGTGCAGCGTCATCAGGCGTCCGCTCGCGCCGCGCCTGCCCGGAACGATGCTTTTTATTTCGCCGAAATCCGCGTTGAGCTTGCTTGATATCAGGTGAGCGATTTCCTCTTGCGTGTAAACAACGCTCCACCGGAAAAAATCTTTTGTCTCGGTGTCGTAATCGTTGAGCGCTTGCGAAAGGATTTTGCCGTCGTGAGTGTTGCAAAAAACTTCGGGCGATGAGAGAACCCACCTTTTCGCTTCCGTTTCTTTAGCAAGGTCTGGCAGAGCGCGCTTCCCTTTCAGGCTGTCAGGGCTGTCAAGCACAGGCGCGAGGTATTCTTCATCATGATTGTCCCAGCAAGTGGAAAACCTCTCGGTCATGCCGCCGCAGCACTTGGAGAACCGGGCATCGCAAACCGTCCCTTTGTAAGTCAGGACTTCCCCGCGGGTTGATGCGACGGCTTCGCTGGCTTCCGGGTTCTGCGCCCGCGTAATTCCTTCGTATCTCTGGCAATGGTCGTCAGCGCAGACATCGAAATCAGTGTGCGCGTCGTTTTCATACCAGCGTATGTTTTGGCTTTTGCCTTGCGGATAATCAAACATGTCTGGTTTGTTTTCTTTTTCGCCTGACATAATGCAGAATATGTCAGCGGTATTTCCTGAAATCCGGGACGCGAGAATCCTCGCCAGCCAGCTCCTTGAAACCACAGCCTGCGCACGGAGATATTCCGGCGGAGCCGCCGCGCTCATTTCGCTCGATATTACGCTCACAAGGTAGTCCTCGATGCCGATGCGGTTTATCGCAGTAAGTTCGCGGCCTTTGGGGATGATTATGAGAGCGCCGTGAAACGTTTCCTGCTCTTTGCGCTCCCAATGGAATTGTTTCCCTATCGTAACGTCTTGTAGCGTGAATGTGGCTTCCGGGCTTTGCGGTGTGAACGCTAATTTGCCCGCGACAGTCCCCCTCCACAGGATTTGCCCGCCGCGCTCCGTCGCGTCCTGCCTGCCAGTGAAAGTGTTTTTCCCGTCGGAGAACACGCCGTTCAGGGAGAATCTTATCTTGCGGCCGCTCATGATTCCCACATCTACGCGGCGCGGAATGTTTATGCCGCAAACGCCGCTCATGTTTCCTGCTGATTTTCTCCCCCGTGCAGCCGCCGCGCAATTTGTTCCGTCTCCTCTTCGGATATGCTTACCTCTTTCAGTATGGAGAACGCTTTTTCGGGCGAAAGTTTTTCGAAGTCTTCTTTGCGTGGCGTGATAAGCAGCCCGCACATATCCGCAGCACCAGGGCTTACAAGGATGCGGCTTTCTCCGTGTTCGAAATAGCATTGCGGCCTCAGCTTCTTGCGCAGGAATACGACCGACACAATCTTTCCGCCATTACTCCAAGCTATTATGTTCATGGGGTATTCGCCGGTGTTTCCCGGCTGTTCCAGGACATCGCTCAAACGGCGGAAATATTTCTCGCTGTCTTGTTCTGATTTCGCGACGATGGCGATTGCGGGGCAGGCGTAATTCGTTATTTCGAATATGCCCTCTTCGTGTTCTTCCCTGTCTTTTATGCAGCAGATTCTTTTCAGCTTGCGGGAGTACGTGTCCCAGTCCTTTTCCAGCGGCATCACGTTGCGCCGTCCTGCCTGGAAATGCATGTGGTCGGGTGCGGACGCTCCCGATTCAGGGCCGTTGTAGAATACAGTGAACCCGCTTAACGCCTTTGCCAAGCCTGCAAGCGTCCCGTAACGCTTTCTTACAGATTGAGGTTCGTGGAAACGCGAGGCTATTACGAGATGGCAGGGCAGAATAGGGAACGGATTGACGAGTATCTGGTAACGTCCTTCTGCGGGCAGGCTTATTTGCTGCGCCGGCCTGTTTGCGTCGCACAGGAAGCAAGGGCGCCTGCTTATTGAACGCTTGTCTGTTTTCGCGCTTGCCGAATTAATCCTGACGGGGTTGAATTGCGCGGAAATGCGCGCGTCGCCGAGCCGGAAGTCTTTGGTTTCCGCGTTTTTCAGTCTGCTGAAGCGTTCCCTGACTTCCTCCCATTTGGCGAGCTGCCTGTTGAAAAAAACTGTAACCTCGCTCTGCCCGGCGTGATGCTGGCGCATCTTGTTCAGCCTTTGGCGCTGCAAGATTTCTTCCGCCCGCAGGCTGTTTTTGTATGCGTTGTTCTTGTTTATCATGGCTTGCGGCAACGCCGCGTCAGAGTTCCCCTCCCAGCGGCGGCAGAGGTAAATCACGTCAAATATGCGGGCTATGTGATGTTCTCTTGAAAAAACAAGTCCGAGCGCGTAGTCTTCGCCGTAAGACGTGTCAGGCACGCCGGTTTTCCGCAGTAAGGGGGTGTAGAATGCGCGGGGCGCGCCAAGCCCGTTGACGCGCAGAGCGTTGTTCCGCCCGTTTCCCGAGGTCCACTCCTTGTGGTCGATAACGCCGGGCGGAAGCGTTTCAAGGTTAAAGTTTACTATGCGGTAGCTGCCGATGACCATTGCCGCGTGCGTGCGGCGGAATTTGTTCACAATCGTTTGCAAGGCGTTTTCGTCGGCATACAGGTCGTCGCTGTCAAGCTGTACGGCAAAGCGTCCGCACTTCCTGCTTTTCACGGCCAGTTCCCAGCATCCCCCTATGCCGAGGCCTGTGCGCTTCGGCGTTATGCGGATAAGCCGTTTGTCCGCTTTCAGCCGGTCAAGGATTTCGGAAGTTCCGTCATCGGAATGGTTGTCTGCCACTATCACGTTGAACGGGAAGTCCGTCTTTTGCGACAGAGCGCTTTCCACAGCGTCCTTTATGGTGCTGACGCGGTTGCGCACCGGTATTATCACGGAAGCCTCTGTATCGAAACTCTCTTCCGTGAAATCCACGCGCTTCGCCTCTTCCGGCGGAATATAGGCGTTGATGCTCTTCAGATAACCGGTGAACGCCCGTTCCATCTCCGCCTGCTGCTTCCTGTTGCTCGGATCCGTGTAGTCGAACTGCCTCTGCCCGCTCGGCCGCATATCGGTTCCCGTTACCGTGTAAAGGCATTCGCTGATATGGACGACAGGGCGGCTCCTGCTCGCGAAGAGCCTGAAATCGTAAAATCCGGCAAAGCTGTAGCGCCGGCCCGCACGCGAATTGAAATACTCTTTCAACGCCTCTGTGCATATCAGGAGCAGCTGGCCGAAATCGAAGTCGTCCGTTACGCTGCCGGGCGTGCAGTCTGTGAGCGGATGCTCCGCCGCGACGCCCGCTGCCTCTTCGTAATAGTCTGCGTAAACTATCGCGGCGCCGGCGCTCTTCGCCGCCATGAGCATTTTGCCGATAGCGCCGGCGGAGATTTTAAGCGGGCCCGCATTCCTGTACCATAATACGTAAGGGGCGCCTGCGCGCCTGCACATCTTCTCGAAAGTTTCAGTAGACTCCGGGTTCCCCGTCGTTATGGAAAGCCGCCTTCCCCCCGCGGCCGCGCCCGTGCCGCCATTCCCCTCGCTCCCGTTTTTCACTTTAATGAAGAAAACAGGCGCGCCGCCGGTGTTCCTTCGCAGCTCCTCCGCTGTCCGGAAGTCTGTCTCCGGCTCGGACGACAGCACGAAGCAGCTTATTTCCCCGTCATTCATAGTTCTTGTGGTTTTCGCAGGCGTTTTTGTCCAGCAAAAATAAGGCTTTACGTGAGTTCGGGGCAAGCGCATTGCAAAAAAACAGGCGGCCGCAGAGCTGTTTCGTGAGTCGGACTCTGGAAAATAATAACATGCAAAGACAATTCCCTGATCGCCCCGGCCGGATTACGGATGTTTCCTGTACAGCGTATGCACTCATCGGGAAATCCGGCGCGGAAGCGGGAAAGCGGGCCCGCCTCCTCCGGGCGCGCCAGGCCGCCGGCGGGACGG
>CAZLLM010000097.1:0-5419 GCA_964560405.1 uncultured Prevotella sp. | reverse complement strand
TGCTGTCTTTTCATCTTTGTAGACAAAAAATAGTAACTCATCCCAATTTCTATTATCCTCATCTATCATATTGTAGTATTGTTGTAGCCATAAATGAAATTTATTTAATATTTCAATATTAACATCTTTCTCTGTATCACGAAAATACCAACCATCAATGAATGATTTCAAACAAAATATACTATTTTTGCCTAAATACATTCCTGGTCTAACTTTTAAAATATTTATTAATTCTATTGTTGTCATTTGATCTTGATTTAAAATGGTGTACTTTTAATAGTATGTCCTCCAGGAGAAAATAAATCAGAATACCAAATCATTGTAATGTATTCCAGAAGGATTCATATTCCGGACGACGCGCCCTGCAAGCCTCGCGTGCGGAAGCGCGTCAGGCTTCCGCGCCGTAGCCGAGCTGCGAACAGACGGCCTGACGGGCTTTCCGCATTGTTTCGCGCAGGGCTTCCGCCCCCTTTCCGCAGGGCGGCACGGGTTCGTGAATCGTGAGTCTCAACACGCGGCGCTCCACGAAGTTCACCATTCCCCTCGTGCGCGGCAGAGCCTCGAAAGAGCCGCTTATGGTTATCGGGACGACGGGCAGCTGCAACTCGCCGGCCAGCATGAAAGCCCCTTTCTTGAACCTGCCGGGAACGCCCGTGCTGGTGCGCGTCCCTTCGGGGAACACCACAAGGGACATGCCGTCTTTCAGGGTATCGCGCGCCTTCGCGATGGTTTCCTCGATTTTCTGCGGAGTGGAGCGGTCGACGAATATATGGCGCGCCTTATCGCAGGCTATGCCTATGAAAGGCATTCTGCGCAGCTCCTTTTTCATCATCCACTTGAAATTGTGGCCGAGGAAGCCGTAAATCATGAATATGTCAAGGGAGCTCTGGTGGTTCGCCACGAAAACGTATGACTGCCCTTTCCTAACATTTCCAGTCCCCTCCACCCTGACCGGCAGCAGCAGCACGCCGCACACGATGCGCGACCATATTCTCCCCGGATAGTAACCCCAGAAATGGCCGTCGCCGAGGAGGCAGCCGACCGTCGTCACCAATGACGTGAGTACCGTCGCCACCAATATTACGGGGGCGGCTATTATGAGCTGGTATATTCTGTACAACAGTTTCATCGGCTTGTGCGCAACGTTATGACATCGATTTCGGGCCACGCTCCGAGCCTGAACGGTATCAGGGCTTCCCCCACGCCCGCGCTTACGGACAAGGCGCGGCTTTCGTGGACGTACATACCGTCCCATTCGCCGTACACAAAGGAAGAGGGGGAGCGTCCGAGTATTTTCACCTGCCCGGCGTGCGTATGCCCCGACAAAGTTAGCTGAATGTCGGTTTCCGGCAAAACTTTGCGCCTCCATTGCGTAGGGTCGTGGCTCAGCAGAATCTTGAAAGCGTTCCGTGGCGCGCCTTTCAAGGCTTCGCGCAGATTGCCCCGCGCCGGGAAAGGCGGCAGGCCGTCGTTCTCCGACCCCGCTATGAATATGCTGTCGCCGCCGCGCCTGATGACCCTGTTTTCGTTGAGAAGCAGGCGCCACCCCGCCGCGCGCTGGAGCTTCTTCAGCTCTTCGAAGCCGCTGCGCCATGCGGTGCTGTCGCTGTAACGCACGTAATTCAGATAGTCATGGTTGCCCAGCACGGAGAACACCCCGTCCGGGGCTTTCAGCTCACCGAGCAGGCCGGCGAACTGCCGGATCTCTTTTTGCGAGAAATTGACCAGGTCGCCTGTGAAACAGATGACATCCCCGCCTTGCCCGTTTATTTCCCTCACAATACGCTCCACGGTTTTCGGGTACAGGTGGTAAGTGCCAAGATGCAGGTCGGAAACGTGTATTATCCTGTATCCGTCGAAACTTCGCGGCAGGTCGGGCGACACGAACTCATGCTTTCCGACCTTGATTACCGCATAACACGACACATACCCCATAACGACAAGAAGCGCGGACAGCGCGGACAGCGCCACCCCCAGGCGCGAGAAAATCCGCCCCGCCCTTTTGCCCTTGAAAGGCAGCGAAGCCGCGAGAACAACGGAATACACAAGTTCGGGAACGGTCACCAGCAGGAAGGCAATCAGGAATACGCCCGCTTCGTCGGCTACCGCCGCAAGGTCGCTTTCGCAAGCCATGAAACAGGCGCAAAGCGCCAGCAAGACAACGTTAGGCAGGAAAAAGAGGGCTTTCATCCGGCGGCCTGCGACGCCGCGCAGCTTGCGGAAGTAAATGAAAGCGGCAGGCGCCGACGCGAGAAAAAGCAGCAAAAGGCTTATCCTTGAAATCATAGCTGCAAGTTTGACCGCAGAAACCTGTAAACCTCCTCCCTCGGCAGCCCGCGGCGACGCGCATAGTCGTCCGCCTGCGCCCGGCTTATCCTGCCGACGCTGAAATGCCGGGCGGCGGGATTGGCGATTATCAGGCCGCACGTGGAGGCGTGGGGGATCATCGCGCCTATGCCGGTTATGCTTATCCCTATGTCCGACATATTCAGTATCGCGTCTAACATGAATATCACGCTTTGGTCCGGCAGCGACGGATAGCCCACCGCCGGGCGTATGCCCTGGTATCCCCCGGAAAACAGCTGCGGCGCGGCAAGGCTTTCGTCTTTGGCGTATCCCCAGTATGTCTTCCTTATTCTGAGGTGCGTCAGTTCCGCCGCCGCCTCCGCCAGGCGATCTGCCAGAGTCTGGCGGAGCATGCGCATATATGCGTCATCCTCGCGCTGGTTTTCAAAGCCGCCTTCGACAGTGGAAGCGAACAGGCCTATGCGGTCTTTTATGTTTTGCCCGGCAGGGCGGATGAAGTCGGCGAGGCAGAGGCATACGCCGTCGTCCGGCGCGGCGCGCTGCTGCCGGAGGCAGGGTATCAGAGCCTCTTCGCCGTTGTCAAGGCTGATTATTATGTCGTCGTCCCGGCTGTTCGCCTCGAAAATCCCGAATTTCGCGAACGCCTTGTACCTCCCGCCGCATTCCGCAAGCAGTTTCCGTGCGTCGCCGTACAGCTTCACGGCTTCTTCCGCGCAATCGCGCTCGCTTCCGGCGGCAAAGCCGTTTATCCACGCCTGCACGCCGCCGCGCAAGTCCGCCGCCCGCGAGTATTTGCGGGCGAAGCCCCATGCGTGGAAGAAGTAGCTCCAGTCGATGTACCCCTCTATTTCGGCGAAGCCGTAAGACAGTGTGCGTATCATCGGCAGAATGTTATTTCCCTCCCGCTCGGGCATACGCCGCGGAAGCCCTCGTTCCTGTCGTAGACGCATCGCCCGTTGCAGTAGGTGCGCTCCACGCGCCACTCGAAAGATTCACCTTCCAGCGGACTCCATTTGCATTTGCTGAGAATGCAGCTCTTGCCCACTGTCCATGCGGCGCCTTTACGCACAATCACGATGTCGGCGAAGAACCCCTCCTTTATGGCGCCGCGGCGTTCTATGCCGAACAGGCGCGCAGGGTTGCCCGACATCAGTTGCGGCACTTTCGCCAGCGGCAGTACGCCTTTGTCGGCGAGGGAGAGCATGCAGACGAGCGAGAACTGCACGAAAGGCATGCCGGAGGCCGCCCGCAGCGCGCCGCCCGCCTTTGCGGACAGCGGATGCGGGGCGTGGTCGGTGGCCACGGCCGTTATCCTTCCGTTCGCGAGCCCTGCGCGCAGGGCTTCCCTGTCGGAGAGGGATTTTATGGCGGGGTTGCATTTTATCAGGGCTTTCTTGGTCTTGTAGTCCTCCTCGCTGAACATGAGGTGCGGCAGGCACGCTTCCGCGGATATGCCGTCCGGCGCGCCGCCGAAGAGGGCGAGCTCCCGCGACGTGGATATGTGCGCCACGTGAAGCCGCGCGCCGGTCTCCCTTGCCAGCCTCACCGCCAGTTCGGAGGATTTGAAGCACGCCTCTTCCGAGCGTATCGCCGGATGGAGGCTTATGTCGGCGTCATCGCCGTACAGCCCGCGGGCGCGGCGCTCGTTCTCCCTGATTATGCCTGCGTCTTCGCAGTGCGCCACCACGGGCAGCCGCGACGCGGAGAAGATTTCGCGGAGCGCGTCTTCGTCGTCCACGAGCATCCCGCCCGTCGAAGAGCCCATGAACACTTTCACCCCGCACACCCGCCGCCCGTCGAGCCTCCGCAGCGCGGCCGCGTTCCCCGCCGTCGCCCCGAAGAAAAAGCTGTAGTTCACCGCGCTGCTCTCTTCCGCCATCCTGAATTTGCGCTCCAGCTCCTCCTCCGTAACGGCGGGCGGCCTTGTGTTGGGCATGTCGAAGTACGTGGTGACCCCGCCCGCCGCCGCCGCGCGGCTTTCGCTGCGGATGTCGCCCGCCTCCGTCATACCCGGCTCGCGGAAGTGCACGTGCGTGTCGATGACACCCGGCAGCGCGAGGCAGCCCGAAGCGTCGAACACGCTGTCAGCGCGGCAGCGCGAGCCGCAAGGCTCTATGCCGGCGACGGCCTCGCCCTCGATGATAATGTCGGCGCGGTACGCCCGCCCGCCGTCCGCAACCGTAGCGTTCTTTATCGCGGTAACCAAAATGCGAGAACTTTTTTCCGCAGGCCTGCGCGCCCCTCACGCGGGCCGACGCGCTTTGGGGTACTCCCTCAGCCACCCGTCCATTCGCAGGCGCAGCACTCCCAGCACGGCCTCGCCGAATATGGAGCTGTTCATCTTGCTCGTGCCGAGCCGCCGGTTCACGAACACCACCGGCACCTCCTTTATCCTGAAGCCGCACTTGAAGGCGGTGAATTTCATCTCTATCTGGAAGGCGTAGCCCTTGAAGCGGATGCGGCCGAGGTCTAACGTCTCCAGCACCTCGCGCCTGTAGCACACGAAGCCGGCGGTCGTGTCGCGGACGGGGATGCCCGTAACAAGCCTCACGTACACCGAGGCGCAATAGCTCATCAGCACGCGGCCCATAGGCCAGTTCACGACGTTCACCCCGCTCACGTACCGCGAGCCTACGGCCACGTCGCCGCCCTCCTCAGCGCACGCGGCGTAAAGGCGCGGCAGGTCGCGGGGGTCGTGGCTGAAGTCGGCGTCCATCTCAAACACGTAGCCGTAGCCGCGCTCCAGCGCCCACCTGAACCCCGCTATGTAAGCCGTGCCCAGCCCGAGCTTGCCCTCGCGCTCAATCAGGTGCAGCCTACCGCCGAACCCGTCCCCCTGCATGCGGCGCACTATGCCCGCAGTCCCGTCGGGCGACCCGTCGTCAATCACGAGGATGTCAAAGGCCTTTTCAAGCCCCGCCACCGCCCGTATGATGCTCTCGATGTTCTCCTTCTCGTTGTACGTGGGGATTATCACAACGCTGTCGCTGTTCTCCATTGCCTTAGAGTGTTTGCCTGTAAGAAACGCAAAATTAAGAAAAGGCGCGGAATTCGCGGGGGCGGCGCGCGTTTTTTCGCGGCTGGCGGGCCTCCGTGAGCCGCCGTAAGGCGG